>JAUSHF010000015.1 GCA_030648705.1 bacterium | reverse complement strand
TGTAATTAACTAAAGCAATGAAAGCTGTTCTGTTTGGGTCGTATTCCACTGTAGCTATAGTAGCTGGAATGTCTTTCTTGTTATAAGAAAAGTCTACTTCTCTGTAAAGACGCTTGTGTCCAGCACCCTTGTGGCGAGTAGTTATTCTCCCTTGGTTATTTCTTCCCACATCGCGCTTAAAGCCGTGTGTAAGGGCTTTATACGGCTCTGACACTGTCAAATAATCCTTGAAGGATATTGTGGTCATGTGTCTGCGAGATTTTGTTGTTGGTCTGTATGTTTTCATAATAATTACATAAATTCTATCTTCTCTCCTTTCTTTAGGAATACTACTGCTTTCTTTAGAGAGCTTTTCTTACCCCATTTACCGCGAACAAAAACTCGCTTTTGTGGGAGATTAGTAATGTTAATCTTTACTGCTTCTACTTTATATTTATTCTTAATAGCGTTATAAACTTTATACTTATTAGCATCTTTAGTTACTACGAAAGTATAAATATTCTTATCTGATAGAAGAGCTGATTTCTCAGCTACGCGAGGGCCTACTATTACACTCTTCTTCTCTACAGGTTTATTTAAAGGTATAGCCATATAGTTTATTTAGATAATTTGCTACTAATCTGACTAATAGATTCATTTGGAGCTACCACTACTAAATATTTATGATTTAGAGCTATTAAAGGATTAATATTTCTAAACTCATCTACTTCTATATTTCCGAAGTTACCAAAACTCTTTGAAGTATTTATATCTTTCTTTGCAAGTCCGATCCATGCTGTGTTCTTTGTACTTCTTCCGAATTTCTCATATCCCTTAATTCCTGCGAAAGATGCTAGAACTGCCTTTGCATCTTTAGTCTTAGGAGCTTTAAAAGATATTGAATCTATGAAAATGATTTCATTATCAGCGAATTTCTTAGAAAGAATAGTGAAAAGGGCCTTTGCCTTCATTCTCTTATTAATCTTTCTAGCGAAATTCTTCTCATTGCGAGGTCCATGTGCGACTCCTCCACCTACCCAGATAGGGGAACGAGTAGATCCGTGACGAGCACGACCTGTTCCCTTTTGTCTCCATGGCTTCTTACCTCCTCCTCTAACCTCACCACGAGTCTTAGTGTGAGCAATATTCTCACGTGCATTAGACATCATAGAGATAGCGACTTGGTGAACCAAATCAGCATTCCATGATAATCCGAAGATCTCCTTAGCTAGGGTTATATTTCCTCCGTCTTTTCCTTCTTGTGTATAAATTTTTGCATCCATATTTTTAATATTAACCTCTAATTTCTAAGATAGATCCGCGGCGACCTGGAACAGCTCCCTCTACGAATAGAGTGTTGTTCTCCGCATCTATATGCACTACTTTTAGATTTCTAACTGTAACACGAGTACCGCCCATTCGTCCAGCCATTCGCATTTTCTTTGGAACCTTATTTCTAAGACCTCCTCCGATAGAACCAGGCTCGCGCTCAGAGTGCTTCTGACCGTGAGTTCGTGGACCTCCATGGAATCCGTGACGCTTCACAACTCCCTGAAATCCCTTTCCTTTCGTGATTCCTGAGATATTGAGAAGATCACCAACCTTAAAGAGTGATAAATCTAATTTATCACCTCTTTTTAGTTCAGTGGCTTCTTCTATTCTAAATTCTCTAAGATGGGATAGTCCTCCCAAATCTTTAAGATGACCTTTTAAAGGTTTATTTACTTTACTTTCACGCTTCACTCCTGTACCCAATTGCACCGCAGTGTATCCGTCATTTTCCTGTGTTCTGACATAAGTTACGGTGTTTGGAGCGACCTCGATCTTTGTGGCTGGGTGTACTTTCCCCTCTCCATCAAATACCTGTGCCATAGAAAGCTTCGTTCCGAGTATAAATTTCATAATAATATAATTACGTGATGGTTTACATCATCTTCACGTCGATGTTCACACCTGATGGTAAGCTAAGATTTGTTAGCGCCTCAATAATCTTTTGAGTAGGATTTAGAATATCTATTAGGCGCTTATGAGTTCTCATCTCAAACTGTTCTCGAGCATTTTTGTAGACAAAAGATGAACGGTTCACAGTGTATTTCTTAATTTCTGTAGGAAGAGGAATCGGACCGTAGAAACTTACGTCATATCTGACTGCAGTATCCATGATCTGCTTCACTGATGCGTCTAGGATTTTGCTCTCATATGCTTTAACCCTTATGCGAAGCTTTGATAAAGTCTCTCCTTTTTCAGAAACTTTTTTAGCTGTCTTAACTGGCTTATTTGTTTTTATGTTAGCTTGTGCCGTCATGTGTGTGAAAATATTAATTTAAGCGATTATCTTTGTTACGACACCCGCTCCTACTGTCTTACCACCCTCACGGATAGCAAATCTCTGCTTTTCTTCTAGAGCTACTGGAGCTACTAGCTTTACTTTAAAGCTTACGTTATCTCCTGGCATAACCATCTCCACCTTCTCAGGAAGAGCTACGTCACCTGTTACGTCTGTAGTTCTGATATAGAACTGAGGCTTGTAACCAGTGAAGAATGGAGTATGACGTCCACCTTCTTCCTTTTTTAGAATATAAGCTTCTGCTTCGAATTCTGTATGAGGAGTAACTGTTCCTGCCTTTGCTAATACCTGTCCACGTGATACATCTTCTTTCTTTGTACCTCTTAATAGTAAACCAGCATTGTCTCCGGCAAGACCTTCTTTAAGCTGTTTGTTAAACATTTCAATACCTGTGATAGCTGTCTTCACGGTAGGTCTAAATCCCACTATTTCAACTTCTTCACCAAGCTTGATAGTTCCTCTCTCGATACGTCCTGTAACTACAGTTCCACGTCCTTCGATAGAGAATATGTCTTCAATAGGCATAAGGAATGGCTTATCTGTCTCGCGAACTGGCATAGGAATGAAAGTATCTAGAGCAGTCATAAGCTCCTTTATCTTAGCCATCCATACTGGATCGCCTTCTAGAGCCTTAAGAGCTGAACCACGAATAACAGGAGCGTTAGCACCATCATAGTTATACTTTGTTAGAAGCTCACGAACTTCTTCTTCCACTAGATCGATAAGGTCTGTTTCAGGGACCATATCACACTTGTTTAAGAAAACTAGAATCTTAGGCACACCTACCTGACGTGCTAGAAGAACGTGTTCACGAGACTGTGGCATAATACCATCAGTAGCTGAAACTACTAGAATAGCACCGTCCATCTGAGCGGCACCAGTAATCATGTTCTTAATGTAATCTGCGTGACCAGGAGCATCTATGTGAGCATAGTGTCTAGCTTCTGATTCATATTCACAGTGCGCGAGTGAGATAGTAACAATCTTACTATCATCACGAACTGTACCTCCCTTTGCTATATCAGCGTAGGTCTTAGCCTTTGCTAATCCATCTTTAGCTTGTGTAGCTAAAATAGCTGCGGTAAGAGTAGTCTTACCGTGGTCTACGTGACCAATGGTTCCCACGTTTACGTGTGGTTTTGTACGATTAAACTCTGCTGCCATATATTTTTATATGATTAATAATAAATAAACTTAATAATCTGCTTACGTTACGAAACGTGTTTCTTAAGATGAGAGCAAAAGAAAAACGACGCAATTTGCGATAACTATCATCATAGCAAAAACTGGTAGACTGTCAAATTTTTAGCTGTAATACCAAAGCTATCTATTTGAACCTTTAAGGAAATCGACTAGCGAATCAAATGCACTAGCTGAAATATTATTTGCACTTGTAGGACTAGCTTGTATTACACTTGAACTTGGAATATTTACACTCATAGATGTACCATCTGTAAATCTAATTGTAGCTACTGCTCCTGGAAAAGTCTTTAATTCTGGCTGACCATATAAATCAAGGGTAGTACTTCCAGCAGGTATATCAATAGTTTGTCCATATTGACTATTCAACTTGACTCCATTCTTTAATACGACAAGAGGATAGTACTGATTATCTCCTGTAGACCATGCCTGACCATTGTCTTCATTTATTATGTCTATCGAGGATATAGTCTTAGCTGGAGAGAAAGGATTTGTAACAGCTCTCCAATGCCAATCGTTTGCATTAGGATCTTGTAATCTGACTCCGTATCCTGGATTAAAGTTTCCACTAACCACGTCCGTATTAGCATCTATTAGAGTAACTGTAAATCTAGTTTGAGAAGTAGCTCTCACTGCACACACACCATTTATTGAATAACCACTAGCACATGACATGAGTATATTGGAAACCTTTCCATCTGGAGTACAATACCCTTCTGCTACTGATGTACAAGAATCGCCTGAACATTGGCCACCATTTGAAGCTACTGATTTATCATTAAAGGATGAGCCTAGTCCGTTTACGCGACCATCTGTAAGACCTGCTACATCGGGATTTTTTCCACCATCAGAGTCGGTACAAGAACCAATTGTTTGAGAAGAAGTGATTGTGAAATAAGAATCACTTACATCTTGAATTGAACAGTCACCATTACCCTCACAATTACTTACCCTAACTCTATAGTGGCTACCAGTAGGAATACTAGCAGGAAGAGTAAAACTATAAACTTGTCTGTCTGTAGCCTGAGCCGAAAAAGCCTGACCCATTTGATATTCATGTGTAGTGTCGGCATTAACAAGTACTACAGTCAATGTTCTACCATATGCGCCAGAAGGATTGAACGTAACCACAACATCTGCTCCCGCTTGCCATGTCTCTCCCCCATTCGGACTAAGAACGGTGATAGAGGGTTGAGTGGTTACGGTATTAGCTCGAATACTAAATGTGGAACTCTTTCCAGTGTTCATAACTCCACCACTTACACGGTCATTCTTAATAGCTTCTACTCTCACATAATATGCATTTTTTATAGCCTCTGAACTCATTCCTGAAGCAGAAGTTATTCTATCTACAAAAGTCCATACTGCAAAAGTACTATAACTATTTTGATTTTTCGATATTTGATAACCGTCATCTATTTGAGTTTCAGTATTAGCAGTGGTGTTTCCTAACATTATTCGGTAATAATCAAAATCACCAGAATAACTTGTCCAACGGACATTTAATTGATTCTCCCTTTCATAAGTTCCACCATTTGGACTTGTAACTGAAATAGAAGACTCGTTATTAACGATAATACTTCCAGGAGTGATTGATGAGGATTCTATATTGATATTTGCTTTTGTACCATCAGTAAATTCTACCACTAGAGTTCCGCCCGTGAAGCGGTGACTGGATGGATATCCATATAGATAGAAGCTAGTCTTTTGACCTGAAGGAACTCTTCTGTAAAGATTATCTGTTTGAATATTATATACATCACAACTATCACATCGAGATAAAGTAGAAGCTAAGATATATAGACTTTTACCGACTGGATTATTAGCCGACGAATCTGTAGCCCATCCCTCTCCTCCAGTATTATGAACAAGAATCATTCTCTTTATATATTTATCGACACTTCCGTCATTTATCATGCTAGCATCCCATTTCCAATCAGGTGCATGAATTCTACCATTAGTATCCCACTTAAAAGCCTTATCTTCATTTGCACTTACAAGTACGACACTTCCTGAAATATTAAGGTCAACTGGCAGACCAATTTCTATTCTTGTATTTGTTGTTATAGTAAAATAACTGTCACTCAAATCAGAAGAGCGAGTAGATGGTACCGTGGTATTTGGCGTATGAACAGAAACTATTATTCTATACTTTCCATTCAGTATAGAAGGATTGTAAGGCCACATATATGATCCAGTATTTGGAATATTACTTGCGATATCATACGACGAACCTTTTTCTCCGTTTTGATCTGTTAAGCCTATGTCTATAGTTGCTGAACTAGGTAAATTAGTGGAATTCCATCTTATCTGCGCAATATTATCCTTCCCACTATTATTTCCTAATATTTCTCCACCATTCGGGTAAGTAACTCTAACGTATGGATGATTTACAGATATTATAGTCATACTTCCAGAAGAGCCACTCTCAGATGTCCCCCTCTTGTTTATAGATATCTCAAACTTTGATGAAGTGGAGACAGGAATCCAAGTATATGAACACGTAGCATTTTGGTTTGCACTCATGATATAGTTACAAGCAACATCTTTAACTGTCAAACCTCCTGCGATAAGATCTTTTCCTTCATCTGTATGTTCGGTAATATCAAATATTTCTGAACCAGTAACAGATGTGCTCCAAATTATATTTACCGGCTGACCTACGACTAATGTAGCACCCACTTGAGGTGATGTAATCCTAATCTGATTATTAGGGTTAATCACTCCACAATGTGCATTTGCATAAGCCCTAGATGCGGGACCGAAATATCCATTTGCTGGTGCTAGTCCGGATCCAGTTTGAAATCTTGTAACAGCTGACATTGTAGTAACACCATAATATCCTTTTGGAGTTCTTCCAGAAGAAATTGCGGGAATATCATAACCTTGGTTTATAAGCCATGTCTGTAAAGCGACAACATTGTCGCCAGTACTCCCTAGACCTAAATTTCTTTCAAACACAAAACAACTACGAATACTTCCTCCACCTCCGGAATTACCGTCAGAAGACCCATTACCTGAAACCATAGTACGCAAAAGAGTGGCTTGATTTGAATTCAAATTTAAGAGAGTTATAAGCAGTTCTACTTCCTGAGCAGTAAATGCACTTGCCATATTTGTTCCGGTAAAAATAATGCCAAGAATTAGAGCGAATGAAAGAAACAGTTTTTTATAATTTTTCATAAAAAAATAATTTAATAAAATACCAAAATTAATACTAAGACATCTAGATACCATTTTACCCCCCCCCTCATTTAAAAGCAAGAAAATTGGGGTATTTCGCACTGTTTGATTTTTTGTTTTTGGTGATTTCCTTTGGTATATATTTATTTTTCGTTATCTAACGCAAGTTTCATCAGGAATATTGTCTCTATCTTTAGCTTCGACTTAACCCAAGCTTTTTGCTTTTCATTCAAAAGTTCGCCCATACCGGAAAGAATGTTGCGATCTGTAGTTTTTTCTAACAAATCAATATTCTTCTGTAAAAATTCTTTATACGTCATGTCGGTACGATTCTCCACGATTTGTTTATTAACTGGCCAATTATCTTTTAGAAAGAAATAGACATCAAAAATATCTCGGTTAGTCTTACCAATTCTCTCATACATAGCACAAAGTTTGTGAGCCACCATATCTTCCTTAACCATCACTTTCATCGGGATGCCGAATATTTATGCTTTATAAGTTAAATGTTACCCCTGATGTAACCTTTAACTCCTATTATAGGCTATCTTGAAAACAAATTATTTTCTAGATTCTACGATTTCCTTCTCTACGTTAGCTGGAACTACTTCGTAATGATCAAATTCTAGGTTAGCATTTCCACGTCCTTCTGTTAGAGATCTTAGCTGTGTGGTGTATCCGAACATTTCAGCTAAAGGAACTTTAGCGCGAATAACTTTAATATTATTTCCGCGATCATCCATGCTTTCTATTTGACCTCTCTTAGAAGATAGAGAACCTGTGATATCACCTACGAATTTCTCTGGGAAAGTAACTTCTACTTTCATAATAGGTTCTAGAATAACAGGTTTAGCTCTCTTTGCGGCATCTTGGAAAGCCTGTGAAGCAGCGATTTTGTAAGCTATTTCTGATGAGTCCACATCATGGTAAGAACCGAATGTTAATTCACAAGAAATATTAACTAGTTTAAATCCAGCCACAATACCTCTATCCATAGCTTCATGAACTCCCTTTTCTACTGCTGGAATGAATTCCTGTGGAATTACTCCTCCTTTAATAGAGTCTATGAATTCAAAATCATCATATCTGGAAACGTTCTTAGGAATCTTCTCTCCTTCTGATATAGCCTGCATAGGACGAAGAGTTAATCTTACGTGACCGTATTGACCCTTACCTCCTGACTGCTTAATGTATTTATGTTCTGCTTCGGCTGTACCTAGAATAGTTTCTCTGTATGCTACTTGAGGTTTGCCGACATTTGCTTCTACTCCGAATTCACGCTTCATTCTATCCACCATGATTTCAAGGTGAAGCTCTCCCATTCCTGAAATAATAGTTTCATTTGTCTCTGAGTTTGAAGAAACTTTAAATGTAGGATCTTCATCGGAAAGCTTCTTAATAGCCATACCCATTTTCTCCTGATCTGCCTTTGTCTTTGGTTCTATTTTTAGAGAAATAACTGGATCTACGAATTTAATAGGGTCTAGAATAATAGGATTCTCTTCATCACAGAAAGTATGTGATGTCTTTGCAGTCTTTAATCCTACAGCTGCTGCGATTTCTCCAGCATACACAACCTTCACTTCTTCACGCTTATCTGCCTGAAGACGAACGATACGTCCTAAACGTTCCTTCTCTCCCGTAGTAGCATTGTAAATATAGCTTCCAGCTTCTATTCTTCCTGAATAAACACGGAAGAATGTTAGCTGACCTACGAATGGATCGTTTTGTAATTTAAATGCTAATGCTGAGAAAGGTTCTGTATCTGATGAATGACGGTAAATAGTCTCATTGTTAGTAGGATTTATTCCATGAACTGGTGGAATATCTAAAGGTGAAGGCAGATAATCTACGACAGCATCGAGAATTAACTGAACTCCCTTATTTTTTAAAGCTGAACCTGTAAACACAGGGAACATTTTATTCGCCAAGACTGCTTTTCTAATAACCTTCTTTAATTCATCTACAGAAATCTCCTGTCCATCTAGATAACCTTGCATAAGCAAATCATCGTGTTCGACTGCTTTTTCTACTAATTCTGCTCTGTATTTCTTTGCTTCTTCTACTAATTCTGATGGAATTTCTTCTTGAACTATCTCATCTCCCATTTCACCTTTAAAGTAAAAGGCTTTCATAGTCATAAGATCTATGATTCCCTTAAAGTCTGCTTCGGCTCCGATAGGAAGCTGGAAACGAACAGCTCTCTTATTTAAACGATCTAGAATAGACTGATATGAACGCTCGAAAGACGCTCCCATTCTATCTAATTTATTTATAAAACAAAGACGTGGAACGCTTCCATCGTCAGCATAACGCCAATTAGTCTCAGACTGAGGCTCTACTCCAGCTACTCCGTCAAATACCACCACAGCTCCGTCCAGCACTCTGAGAGAACGCTTAACCTCAGCTGTGAAGTCTATATGTCCTGGTGTATCAATAATATTAAAACGAACCTTCTTTGTCATATCCTTACCCATATAAGTAGGATTCCAGAAACAAGTAATAGCAGCTGCAGTAATAGTGATTCCGCGCTCTCTTTCCTGTTCCATCCAGTCTGTCACTGTGTTTCCATCATGAACTTCACCGATCTTATGTGACATTCCTGTGTAATAAAGCACACGTTCGGAAGTAGTGGTCTTACCAGCATCTATGTGCGCGATAATTCCAAAATTTCGAATCTTCTCCAATGGGTAATCTCTTTGCATAATATTTTTATATAATAAGAGTGATTGTAATATGTTTTGTCCAAAAAGTCCAATTTGATTTAAAAAATATTTATGATAAAATATTTAATAGTTACTTTTTGATTTTAATCTTCTCTAAGAGCAGAAAAAACGGCTCGGCTGCCAGCGGCTCTTCGGAGCTATGCCGATGGAGGAATCGTCTTATTTTTTAAGACCGCCGTCCTCCAGAGAAGGTTAAAGTTCGAAAGATAACCCTCGCCTTTTATCAAATAAACAAAAGGATGATTCTTTTGAATCATCCTTTTGTTTTGTTTGTATTTCTAGTCTCCTTTTACCACGCAAAGTGAGCAAATGCCTTGTTTGCATCGGCCATCTTGTGAGTATTTTCTCTCTTTCTGACTGCTTCTCCTTCATTCTTTGATGCTGCTATGATTTCTTCAGCTAATTTCTCTGCCATAGGCTTACCTTTCTTTCCGCGGGCAGCTTCTATAATCCACTTCATCCCTAGAGCTAAACGTCTTTCTGGGCGAACTTCACGAGGAACTTGGTAGTTAGCACCACCGACTCTTCTGGAACGTACTTCCATAAGAGGTGAAGCATTTTCTAATGCCTTCTCAAAAATTTCGATAGGATTCTCTACTTTAGCTGTTTCTTTTATTAAATCAAAACAATCATAAGCGACTGATCTAGCAGTGTTTTTCTTTCCACTTAGCATTAAGTAGTTAATCATTTTACCGATTTTCTCATGTTTATAGACAAGATCAGGTCCTGCTATATTTCTATTTTTTACGGGTCTTCTCATTTTATTTTAGATTATTTTGTAGCTTTAGTAGCTTTAGGCTTTTTTGTACCGTACTGACTGCGACCTTTTCTTCTATTTTCTACTCCTCCTGCGTCGAGCTTTCCACGTACTATTTGATAACGAAGTCCTACGTCCTTTACACGACCTCCACGAAGAAGAACCACAGAGTGTTCCTGTAGGTTATGTCCCATTCCTGGAATATATGTAGTAACTTCCATACCATTAGTTAGACGCACACGGGCAATCTTTCTGATAGCTGAGTTAGGCTTCTTAGGAGTCTTAGTAGTAACTTTAATACATACCCCTCTCTTAAAAGGTGAAGGGAAAAATCGAGGACGATTTTTTAATGCATTGAAACTTCTGCGCAAAGCCACAGATTTTGCTTTTCTCTCAAACTTTGATCTATTCTTTTTGATTAATTGATTTGTTGTTGGCACGTAAATTTAATATTACAGTTATAAAATAGCTTCAGCTACAAAGCGTACAATAGAATATACTATGAGAAGCTAGAAAACGCAAGTAAATATTAAATTTTATCCTGTACTTTAGATAGTAGGAATTCGACGTCTTTTTGCCTATCGTTACTGCCTAGTACTATTACGGCTATATTTTTAGGTGTTTTTAGAGTTCCAATATTAAACATTGCTATTATAGACTCCCCCGCTGCTATAGTAGTGCCGGTTTTCCCTCCGATGAATTTATCATTTTTTGCAAATATATTTATATTATTTTCATATACGGAGACCGTCTTATCAATATCTTCTATTTTTTTACTATCTAGGGTGGTGATATTTAATAAATCCTTATCGTTATAATAAATATATCTAGATAATTTAAATAAGTCTTCTGGAGACGATATATTTTTATAGGACAAACCTGTAGGGTCGTCGAAGAACGTTTTTATCATACCTAATTCCTTTGCCTTTTTATTCATTAAAGAGATAAAATCTTCTTCGCCATAATCATATGATAAAGCTGATGCGGTATCATTACTGGATTCCATTAGTAGAGGGTAGAGTAAAGCTGAAGCGGTATATTTTTTTCCTTCTATTAGATGACCACTGTCTCCAGATGTGTCTAAAGCCTTTTCCGTTATTAGTACTGCTTTATCAGAAGACATTACATCTCTAGCCACTAGAGCGGTGACTAGTTTCGTAATAGACGCAATAGGAGAAATAATCTTGGAATTCTGTGATAATAACACCTTTCCAGTATCTAAATTCGCTACTATATAAGCACGTGCGGTTAGGCTATAAGGCTTTGGAATGGATGACGTAGAAAAACTTTCAATTATCTTTTTTTCTATTTCTTTTTCTATTTCCTTCTCTATTTTAATTTCTACTACTGTGGATGTACCGATATTTAATGTGACTACTTCTTTATTGTTCGCCTGACTTTTATTACTATTTTTTACTGAAATATCTTCTGAACTCATTCGATAAACAATATTTGCAGAAACACTTGTGAATATAAAAATAAAGAAAACGAAAAGTAAAAATTTGAGAGCAAATTTTAATCCTTTAATATCTAGATGATTTCCACTCTCTGTTTCCATCTATACATTCTATCAGATAAGCCAGAGAACCACCTTATTTATTATTGGGGACAAAAAGTTCCAAAGGAAGAAAGCAAAGATAAAAAGAAAAACAAAAAAGTATCTTTCTAATTTATCACGGATTCTGTCGAAAACTTTAGGAAATAAAGTAAAAAGTATTTTGGAACCATCAAGAGGTGGAATGGGCATTAAATTAAAAATAGCCAAAGTAATATTCGTGTAGACTACTATTAGAGAGAAGAGATTAAAGGTCTTCGGTAATGAATCTGCAAAAAACCTTAAAATCATAGCAAAAAGTACAGCAATCAATATATTTGATATAGGTCCAGCTATAGCAGTCCAGAATTCGCCCCATCTCCTATCTCTGAAGTTATGTGGGTTTATAACGACAGGCTTTGCCCAGCCAAATATACCAGCTCCGAGGGTCATTGTGATGACTGGTACTATAAAGGATCCCATTAAATCCAAATGTTTAATAGGATTAAGGGTCAATCTTCCCTGTAAACGTGGCGTCATATCACCCCATATAGTGGCCACGTAACCATGAGAAAGCTCGTGTATCACTACCGACATCACGAGCACTATTATTCCTATAAATAAATTTGAATCCATATTACTTCTTGCGTTTATTATGATATATGATACCATACTTATCACTAACTAAAATATATGGCAAAAGTCTGTGATATTACAAAAAAGGGTTCAATTATGGGAGGTAGATACTCTAACCGTACTCGTGCTACCCAGTATAACCCTACAGGAAAAGTCAGAAGATATCCTAATCTTCAAAAAAAGAGAATTTACGTTCCTGAATTAAAGAAGGTTTTCAATCTAACTATTTCTACTCGTGCCATTAAGACTATTAATAAGAACGGGGCTTTTGCTACTCTAAAGAAGGCAGGGATTATATAGTCTAAACAGTAGTGCGTACAAAATAATAATGACCTTCAATGAATAAATTTTGCTTCATAGATTCGAGTGGCATCATCAAGCAAGACCGTTTTTTCGGAACTGGGTTATTGATCGTAAAA
Source organism: bacterium (assembly GCA_030648705.1). Taxonomy (GTDB): domain Bacteria; phylum Patescibacteriota; class Minisyncoccia; order Phycocordibacterales; family PALSA-1337; genus JAPLZH01. The sequence continues at coordinate 8,666 of JAUSHF010000015.1, read as the reverse complement.
AATGTCGGGGATATGGGTGATAAATTGAGCAAGAATAGTCAACCAGCAAAACAAAAAGTCCAACAATTAAAAAATGAAAAGATCGAGGGTTTATTAGCACAGAGTAAAAAAGATGAAATTATACAAATACTCCGAAATAGCACAAAATTTGAGATGAAGTTTGATACAGTAAGGCCATCTACGCAGATGTACTATGAACGCATGATTGATGTATTCCTTTCTGATAAAGATAATAGGTTTTCAGCTATGATCATAGATAAACATAAAGCTGGGTTTAATGAAAAAGAAATTGAAGATACATGGGAAACATACACAAAATATGCAGCTATGCTTATAGTCAAGGAAATGAAGAATTTACCAGATGACAGTCTCTGCATTGTTGTCGATGAAATATCGAGACCAAGAAATAAACCGCTATCGCTTGAAGATACACTTTTAAGCAAGGTGCGTACCGAAGTCTTGAAAGATCCGACGCTTGATTTTGATTCAATATTCGGAGCATTTAGCATTGAATCCCACTCAAACTTTCTTATGCAACTTTCCGACCTACTTCTTGGCGCAGTTATGTATGATTACAAAAAGAGGTTTGATATGGTTTCTCCAGCTATGGGAAAGAAGAAAGAAATACTGGTTAAAAAATTGAGAGATACCTTCAAAGTGAAAACATTAGCGCAAGACTTCACTGAAAATACTCATGCACATTTTCATGTATTTGAGCGCGTCTAGTATAAACAGAAAAGCGACTGCTTTTTAGGGCAATCGCCTCTGTATGGGTCATAGACAAGAAACCTACACCCACAATCTAAATCTACTTATCTTATAGATTAAGGATATATGATGACAGTGTATAAGTCAATAGCTTCACAATGAACGATAAATGATGTAAAATTATTGTAATATGTTATTTCAAGAGATATGGTTGAAAATGTCAGACAAGAACTTGTTACTTTACAGAGGTAGACCACGAGCTAGTTCGCTCTATTGGACCACTGATAATCACTTATATGGAATATTTCAAGACAGATTCCTGAAATTATATTGAGCGAATAATCTCTAACTCACTCCCAACCCCCGCACGCACGTAGAGAGACCTATCTGTATTATTTTGTACTCCATATTGTCTGGCTGTTTGAATAGAAACTGATATTACCCTCCTCGAAAGTCTTTAGAATAGTAATGTTTTGTGAATTTAGGGTGTCTAAAGTTTCTTTGTGGGGGTGGTGATATCGATTATTTAAGCCGGCAGATATAATAGCGAAATTTGGGCGAAGGAGAGATACAAAGCTTTTATCTGTGGATGTATTAGAGCCGTGATGGCCGGCTTTCAACACTCGCATCATTGTGCTGGTCCCGATATCCCCGAGATTAATTAGAAATCGCTCAATCTTCTTTGGTGCGTCTCCCATAAAGTAGAATTCTGTATTTCCATATCGAAGACGAGCGACTATAGATCCATCATTCTTTTTTAAAGACGAGACATCTCTATCAGGAAAAAGAAATTCTAATCCTAATTCTTTACCTAAATCAATCTTCATTCCCCTTCTGGCTAATATTATTGGAACTTTTTTTTCTAATAAACATTTTTTAAGACTTTTATATGCCGTACTAGAAGCCAGCGTTCCCGGTTCGAAAAATAATCCTATATGATATCTCTCACATAATTCTATAAAACCAGATAAATGGTCCGTATCTGGATTAGTAAGAATTATAATATCAATATCTTTTTTATAAAAAGGAACGGATCCTGTCATTTGCCTTAGAAGTTTATTTTCTGGACCTCCATCTATAAGTACAGATGTGTGGTTTGGTGATTCTATATAAGTAGCATCACCCTGACCAATATCGAGATAGACGACTTTTAAATTACCATCATCATATTCTCTAAATGCACCATAGGCAAAAAATATTAAAGAAACTATTAGCAAAATAGTAGCGGATATTAGGTATTTCCGATTTTTAGAAAGAAATATGCTTTTAAAGCGTAATAAAGATAGAAATGAAGATGTTGATATTATCATGATATAATTTACTTATTACTTACTAATCTAAAAAACTATGTCTACACCGAAACTTTTTGAAGAATTAAAATTCAACATATCTAATTTAGTCGGAATATCTGATAAGACTACAGAGGAGCATCTGAAGCTTTATTCTGGATATGTTAAAAATGCGAATCTGATTTTGCAAAAGATAGATGAACTGTCTATTGATTCAGAGAAAAATGCTTATGTATTAGGAGAGTTACAGAGAAGATTTGGTTTTGAATTTGATGGAATGAGAAATCATGAAATATATTTTTCATCACTTAGTAGAGAATCTGTAGAAGAAGGAAGATTTTTAAGTGGTTCTAGTAAACTTCAGGGTGCTATTTCGGAAGAATGGAATTCTTTCGAAAAATGGTTACAAAGATTTAAGACTGTAGCAATGACTAGAGGTGTCGGCTGGGCAATTCTTTATTATGATAAGAAAACAAATCGACTTCTAAACTCATGGGTAGACGAACAGCATCTAGGACACTTGACCGGGCTTACACCAATACTCGCATTAGATATGTGGGAACATTCATATGTAGCAGATTATCTTCCTAGTGGAAAGAAGAAATATATAGAAGACTTTTTCACTAACTTAAATTGGCAGAAGATTGAAGAGAATTTTTCTCAAGCTCTCTAAGTAAATATTTTCTTTTAATATATTTGGAGCTTTTCCATTTAATTAAGAAAATGATTATGTAAGATAAAAATACTAACCATATAGAGATGGTTGGTATTTTTATAGATGAGTAAGAGAGGCTTCCGAAAAAATCGACAATCGTTAATACGTAGTGCAAGATTCCGTAAGATATCCACCCTAGAGGCGTTGCGAGAAATACAGAAAATAAAGATACAAAACCCGTGACAAAAACTGAAAGCATAGCGATAGGCATAATTGGTAAAACTAAAATATTTGTAATCGGAGATACTATTGAGAACTGACCCATCATATATATGATCAGAGGACTTGTTAATATTTGTGCAGAGAATGTGGCAGAGAGAGTTTCTTTAATGGAAAACTTTTCGGTAATTCTCGAGAGGAAAAGTAATTTAATATCATCTGAAAATAATATTAAACCCAGTGTGGCTAGAAATGATAGCTGGAAAGATGGATCATAAAGTAATATTAGTGGATTAAGTGAGACCATAAATACACCAGCTAGTACTAATGCGCGGAGTACATCATATTTCTTATTCACTGATTCTGAGAAAAGTGCGACACTAGCCATAAGTGCAGAACGTATTACAGTCGCTCCACCACCGACCATTAATGAGAATAGGATTAAACTGAGTACACCAAATAATATTACACTTTTTCCTTTTAGAAAACTTTTTAGAATTCCAATTATTACGACAGCTATGATAGAGACATTGTATCCAGACAATACTACTATATGTATCAGACCTGATCTACGAAATAAATCTTCCAAATCTTTTCCTAATGACCTTTTTTCTCCAAGAAGAATACCCTCCGCCAGTGAAACATGCGGTTCCGTTAACACTTCTTCTAATGAATTTACGAAGTGTCTTTTGATTTTGAACAGTAGATTCTGAGTCTTTGCGATGATACTATCGAAATTATTCTGTGAGATTAATTTAATACTCGGACGAATCATTTGATAACGAATACCTTTCGCTTCGAGATAATTTTTATAATCAAATATTCTACCGTCTTCGCTTTCTATACTTTCTGGAAATTTTAGTATTCCAGAAATTTCTAATCTATCTCCAAATTTATAATCCGAGTACCTATCTGTAATTACTAATATTTCCTCCGAGTGAGTATCGTGGCGAGCAGTATCATTCGTCTGTGTACCGTTAAATTCTCTTATATTATTCGGAGTAATAGAAAGTCTCACAGAAGTTTCTCTAACATCTGTTTCGTGGGAGACTATCCCATCTACTATTATTTTTTTCCCGACGTATATGTCGGCATTTAATGGCTTAAGATATACATGAATCAGAGATAATGAAATACCTATGATAAAAAATAAGATTGCGACGATGAAAAACTTCATATTCGCAAAACCGATTATTCGACGAAATAACCAGTTCCCTCCAATTAAGAGAAGGGCTGTAAGTATTATTAGCGTTAAGATAAAGATACTTTTAGGAAATAAATCTAGGTGATTAACGTTATTCGAGAAAAAAGAATAAATTTTTACGTAACCTAGAACACCTGTAGCGACTCCTAAAAAGAAGCAAGCACTCACAATCTCTACCATATAGTTCTTAAGCACGGAGTAATCATATCAAAAAGTTATGAAGAAACAATAAAGAAGTTCTAAAGAAATAATGAAAACTTCATAATTTCTTTAGAACTTCTTCATAAATATTTTATCTCTGGGAAACGGGCCTTATGCAGTCCACTGCTTTCGTGTTTCTGATTCTTCGTCTAAACTAGTTATCTTCTTATACTTCACCCCTTTTTTACCCTTCACACGCTTCTCACACTCCTCCCATGTAATATCTTTATAAAAAACTCCGTTTACCAGACTCAAATAATAAAGTGCTTTCCTAGAATTTTTACTTGATTTTTTACTTGATGATTTTTTAACGGAATCAGTAAAAAATTTATCTACAGATTCAGAAGAATTAATATCCGCCACAAAATTTAAATTAATCTTGTATTCAGACTTTAACCCCTTGAATAATTTTGTAGGTTCTTCATCAGCAAAAGTGGTGGCTATCTCATCACATCTCTCATTCGCCGATACACCACTATGTCCATCTACTTTTATCCATTCTATCTTCTTACCTTTCGTCAAAGAATATAATTTTTCCCACAAATCTCTATTTAAAATGTTTTTATCCTCTTCATTTTTTATATCTTCACTATTCACTTTTTTCCAACCGTTTTTCAACCAACCGAAAATCCATTTCGTAATTCCATTTATCAAATATGCAGAGTCAGTGTAAATCTGTATCTGTATTCCTGAATTTTTATCATCACTGACAATACTACTTCTAAGTGCATTAACCGCCGCAGAAATTTCCATTCTATTATTTGTAGTATCATCTTCTCTTCCTCCAACCTCTTCGACTAAGTCACTAGATGAAATGATAGCTCCCCACCCTCCCTTACCGGGATTACCTCTCGACGAACCATCTGTAAAAATAATTATTTTATCCATATTTTAAAATTATATCATTTCTTAAGAAAAATATTAGAATTAAAAAATATCTATGATTCTTAATCTTAATTCTGGACGATTTCTAAAAAAAGATTTTTCCATATTAGCAGTTAAATTAATTAAATCTCCAACATTTATTTTCTTTCCAATCTTTTTCTCAAAATCAGCAGGCACAATAAAAAAAGATATGGCTTGAATTTTCCTACCTAAAGAATTCTTGAAAAGAATCTCAGTATGATTATTCTCTTTACCAAAACTTTTAACCCCAGCCACTTCAGCATTTTTAAATAAAAATATTGGCTTCGGATTATCCATACCGAATGGAGAAACTTCTTCTATTAATTTCCAATTATCCTCATTCACTTCATCTAAATTTAATTCTGAATCTATAAAGTCATCTTCGACTTCTGGTAACTCGCCCATAGACTCCATAGCTTTATTTAACTCCTCATCCAGAAAATGAATCTGATCTTCATGAACACTGAATCCGCCAGAGCAGGAATGTCCACCAAATTCTTTAAAAACTCCCTGCTTAACTCCTTGCATTAAAGCTACTACATTGTGCCCATCTGGTGCACGACACGATCCCTTAATATCATTTGATGATCTCCCCCAAAGAAATACTGGAATGTTAAATTCATCAGATAAATTATTTGCCACCGGACCAAGTAATGTAGGTTTCCATTCTGGATTACCCATCACCAGAACTTTAATTCCGTTTTCTACCACACCTCTTTCCTTTGCTAATTTTTTTACATGCTTAGTAATAGAAGCTGTAATACCTTTTCTCTCATTATTTATTTTTTCTAAAAAAATCGCGAGCTTCTCTGCATCAGAAAAATTATCAGCAGTTAATAGATCAAAGGCGTGTGACGCCTCCCCCATTCTAGATGCTGAATTTATTCTCGGAGACAAAGTGAACCCGATATCATCTTCATTAATATTAGAAATATCTAATTTCGCATTTCTAAACAGAGATAATAATCCTTTTCTTTGTGTTTTTCGTAAGACAGAAATTCCAAATTTAGCCATCACTCTATTCTCATCTACTAGAGGTACCATATCAGATAAAGTGGCTATACCCACTAAGTCTAGAAACCATTTTTCCATTCCCTCTTTTAAATCAAATCGATCTTTTTGTAAAATCGCATTAATTATTTTAAATACTACTCCAGCTCCACATAATCCTTTAAAAGGATACCCGCAAGCTTTCTGATTAGGATTCACTATAGCAAAAGCCTTTGGAATTCTACCTTCCTGCTCTTTATGATGATCGGTGATAATAACCTCCATTCCTAATTCATTTGCTTTATCTACGGCATCTACATCGACAATTCCACAATCTACAGATATTAAGAGATTTGTTCCATAATCTCTAACCTCATCCATTGCCCCGACATTCAGACCGAAGCCCTCATCATTTCTGTGAGGGATATAAAAACGTGCTTTGCCATAATTTATTCTTTTGAAAAAATCATGAAAAATAACAGCGCCAGGAATACCGTCCGCATCATAATCACTCCAAATGGTAATCACCTCATCATTTTTTATGGCTTTGATGATTCTATCTACCGCCTTATCCATATCCTTCATCAGAAATGGATCGTGCAAATGAGTATTATAATCAGACTTTAAAAATTTAACCGCCTCCCCAGCGCTTTTTATCCCTCTATTTATTAGAAGTTTCCTCTGAATACTCGGCAAATGCAGTAATTCAGCCATTTCTTTCTCGCTAATTCCTTTTACAGCGTGTTTCTTCATGCGTTGAATTATATCACGCTTTTCTGCCTATTAAATCAAAAACATCCTAAACTCGATCACTGAACTCGATCACATCCCCATCCTCCATTTTATTTGCTAGAATAGGTGTATGGAAAACTGCATTTTTTGTAAAATAATTAAAAAAGAAATTCCCGCTCATATACTATATGAGGATGATTCCTATATATCATTCCTAGATATTCGTCCCCTATCTCCCGGTCACGCACTATTAATACCTAAAAAGCATTACCGCTGGGTTTGGGATATGCCCGAGGAAGAAATCGCCGAAATATTTAAAATTGCAAACAAAATAGCAAACGCTCAAAGAAAAGCTTTTAATGTGGAGCAAATCAAATCAAAAATCGTCGGCGAAGAAATCCCCCACGCCCACATCTGGCTCATCCCCGACCCAGAACTCACCAAAGGTACAAAAGAAGACTTTCAATCAAACGCTTCTCTCATTATCGACGCGCTCAAATAAATAAAGTATACATAAATTGGGAGCTCTCGAGACGGCGAGAGTGAGCGGCCGCTCAGCAGAGCGGAACGCGTATGTCTCTCGACACGATTTTCTAATCGCCCAATTTATGTATACTTTATTTATTTGAGCGCCTCTATACCTGGAAGCGTTGTATTTGCCAAAAAGTCTAGCATTGCTCCACCCCCTGTAGATAAGAACGTAAATTTATCCATCAAACCTAAACTAGCGATAACAGCCAACGTGTCCCCACCTCCAACAATGGTTTTCACCCCGCTTTTCTCAGTAGCTTCCGCCAAAGCTCTCGCTAAATTCGCTGTCCCATCCACAAAACCATTTTCATAATTTCCAAGTGGTCCATTCCAAAGCACATATTTATAATTCTTTACAGTTTCAGAAATCTTAGCTATAGAAAGAGGACCTGTATCATTTATTAAGTCGCCAATATCTAGATAATTTGCAGGCTTACTGGTAACATTTTTTTCTGTATCTTCTATCACCACATCTTCAGGAACAATAATTTTATTATTAGAAATAATCTCCTTAATTTCTTTATCAAATTTAGAATCTAAAGAAATCAAAGACCTTCCCACTTCGTACCCTTTTACTTTATAAATATCATTTGCCAAAGCACCAGATATAAATACATTGTCAGCAATATTCAAAAATCTATTTATTAGAGGAATTTTCGTACCGAACTTTGCCCCTCCTAAAATAAATAGAAATGGATGCAATGGATTAAAAGCTGTTTCTAAATTCTTCACCTCTTCTTCTAATAAAGGGCCAGCATAATGTGGTAAGAACTTAGGCACACCAACCACTGAGGCATGAGCGCGGTGAGATACGGAGAAGGCGTCGTTTACGTAGATGTCGCCGAGCGAAGCGAGGCGACGAGAAAAAGCCTCATCATTATCTTTTTCACCCTTATAATTTCTCAAATTTTCTACCAGAAGACATTCCCCATCCTTCATACTTTTCACTATTACCTCTGCATCATCTAAATTCTTAGCAAATTCAATATTAAAGAATCCGTGAATATATTCATAGACAGGCAAAAGACTATTTCTATCACTTTCAATATGAGCTAGAATCACTACTTTAGCCTTCATTGATCGAAGATACCTCAATGTAGGCAAAGCCTTATCTATTCTAAATGAATCTCTAACTCTATCATTCTCTATTGGAACATTTAAATCTAGACGAAGAAGAACTCTCTTGCCTTTAATATCAGGTATATCTTTAATATTAATCATTTTTATTTAT
>JAUSHF010000011.1 GCA_030648705.1 bacterium | reverse complement strand
TTCCAACACCCAGAGAAGATGAGGCGAAGTCAGATGTATTACGTTCACACATCATAAGTTTGGTAGGTTTATTCAGAATTATGCTTGGCGGTATATCTCAAACAGAAGACGCTATAGTGGATAGAGCGATTACAGAGACTTATGCCCTTAAAGACATTACTCCAGATTCTGACTTTGCAAATATAGAACCTCCTTTAATGTCGGACTTTGAACTCGTGCTCGCAGGAATGGAGGGGGCAGATTCATTAGCACAAAGACTTTCTAAATATACGAGAGGTACATGGGCAGGATTTATAAACAGACCTACTAATGTCAGTATAGATAAAAAGTTCGTAGTGTTTTCACTCCGCGATATGGAAGACGAGCTGAAGCCTATTGCAATGTATATAGTTACTCATCATATTTGGAATGCTATTAGAAAGAATCTTAAGAAGCGTCTACTAGTAATAGATGAGGCCTGGTGGATGATGAAGTCAGAAGACACAGCTTCATTCCTACTAGGACTCGCTAAGAGAGGTAGAAAGTACTATTTAGGGCTAGCCACCATCACACAGGACGTGGAAGACTTTATAAATTCCCCTTATGGAATGCCGATCATCACAAATTCTTCTATACAAATACTGTTAAAGCAGTCACCATCTTCGATAGATAAGATCCAAAAAGTTTTTAACTTAACAGATGAAGAAAAATATTTACTATTAGAATCAGATGTGGGGGAGGGAATATTCTTCGTCGGAATGAAGCATGTAGCTATTAAAGTTCTAGCTTCCTATACAGAGGACCAGATAATCACTACGAATCCTGAACAAATACTGGCTATCAAACAGGCTAAAAAAGAATTAGAGGCACACAATGGATAAATGAGAAGGGAGGACAAAACAGACTCAGAATAAACATAAAAATCAGAAAATGGACAAAGAAGAGCAAAACATACAAATCAGTAAGAAAAATGGCGAAAAAGGGCCTGTAAAATACCGAATATCTATGATGCTCGGTGCAGGTTTAACTGTAGGAGCTATTATTAACGACTGTGTGAACTGGATACCTTTAGTAGGTACAGCAACTGACTTTATATACTGGTTCATCATATTCGTGATTTTCTATCTAAAAGGAATGGGTATTATAAATCCCAGAAGAATGGCATTAATGATCGTAGATATGATAGCGGAAGCCATACCAGCTTTACAGTTTTTACCATTTACCACGGTCGGAATAATTATGATCATTGTTATGGTTCGCACAGAAGATAAGACAGGAATCAGTATAACAAAACTAATAAACCCAAAGAAAGCATTATCCCCCGGAAATGCAGTAAAATAAATTTTTTAATATGCTAAAATATAGCATATGAGTACAACTCTTAAAAAGTTATTTTTACCTCTAATAATACTGTTTTTTCTATTCAGTATTAGTGGTCTAGCTAGTGCTCAAGTTCCAGATTTAAGTCTAAATATAGAAGCTAGTCCAGAATCTCCAGCACCTAATTCTCCAGTCGAATTTTCTCTAGTAAGTTACAGTTTGGACATAAATAATTCTACGGTAGTATGGGCTGTAAATGGCAAACAGATTCAAAAGGGAATGGGGCTTAAATCTATAAAAATAAATACGGGGAATGCGGGCGAAGAAATGGTTATATCTGTCTTAATTACCACACCTGATGGAGTCAAATATTCAAAGAGTATTTCGATAAACCCTGTATTAATAGATATATTGTGGGAATCTGAAGGATATGTGCCACCTTTTTATGAAGGAAGGTCTCTTTTTACAAATCAGGGGGCTCTGACAGTAATAGCAGAACCTTACTTTAAAACTAAAGCAGGTGTACTAATAAATCCCGATGATTTAGTTTATAAATGGAAAAAAGATCAGACAGTATTAGGACAATATTCAGGAAGAGGAAAAAGAAGGATTACTGTCGATGGAAATTTACTTCAAAAAGAAACTGTAATAAAAGTAGAGGTTACTTCTTTGGAGAATAAATTAGTAGGGGAACAAACGGTAAGTTTTGAGCCATTAGCTGAAGAGGTCGTTCTTTATGAAAATAATCCTCTTTACGGGGTAATGTGGAATAATGCTATTACAGATTCATATACACTAAAGAATAATGAATTAGAAATAGTTAATGCGCCGTACTTTTTTACAAGAACAGATATAGAAGAAAATAATTTAAATTATATTTGGCTAGTCGGCGGTAAAGAGTATACCGATTTAGTAAAGAAAAGAAATTTAGTGTTAAAGCCTAGAGAGGGAACAGAGGGTGCTTCTACGATATTTTTAGAAGTTAATAATGATAAACATATAATGCAACAAGCCAAAACTTCCTCAATAATCCGCTTTAATAAAAGTAATCCTAATTAAAATATGAAAAAACACCTTAAAATCCTTTTTCTTCTAATAATTCCGCTGGCAGTGATTTTTTTCATAGGAAATACCGAACCTGTATCAGCTCTATTAATAACAGACAACAAATTAGAGTACAAAATGCTAGAACCTTTGCCATGTCTAGACGGTAGAGATTGTAATCTAGGACTTGCTACGAGCACTATACAGAGTAAAGATCTGGCGACTTATATAAACGGCTTATTTAAATTAGCTATCGGAATCGCCACCCTACTCGCCATGGTAATGATCACTTGGGGAGGCTTCGAATATGCCACATCAGATGCCATTTCTGGAAAATCAGAAGGCAAAGAAAAAATCCAAAATGCATTAATCGGTCTCATATTAGTACTTCTCTCATACATAATTCTTTACACAATAGATCCGCGCCTTGTGACATTTAATACTGCATTAGATAAAGTCACTATTCAAGATGTCGATCAAATGGTCTTTGACCCAGCAAACTCCGCTAGACTAACAGAATTAGGTCAAGAAAGAGCAGATTCATCAGTTAAAAAAATAGAACTATACAAAGCGATCAATGATAACAAAAAAGATTTGGAAGACTTGGAAGCATATGCAGACAGTCTTTTAGATGGTGACCCAGAAAAAGAAAGATATTTGAATGAAATAATCTCACCAATAAAAAAACAAATTCTAGCAGATGAAGCTACGCTGGCTGCCCTATCAGCATTTAAAAAGAGTACTTCGCAATATTTTGCTAACCCCATTTCAGTTGAGAATGCAGGGATGACAGATGGTATACAATCAATAAGAGCTGCTATATTTGGCGGTAGTGATGGTATTTCACAAAAAAGTTCTGCCATAATAGACCCACGCACAGGAAAACTAGTCCCTGCCAGAGTAGATGCGGACGGTAAAAGTATTCCTATGGATGATCCTTCTATAAAAAGTTCCGTGAGTGAAACAGATTCCTCTATAATAATTAAGTCTCCAGGTTATGAAAATATTGAGACTTATTTTAATAAACTTGAACAGTCATATGTAGATAAAAACGAACCACTTAATGATGAACAGAAGATTATTTTAAATCAAAAAAAAGACTTTGCTCATAAAATATCAGAGTTGGAATTTGACGGTCAAGCTTCTCAGATTATATTAGAGGATGTAAATAATAAAAGATATATAGCGTTATCTATGCAAACTAATGAACTATCCCCTAGAGGAGAATTCAGTGACTCTGTAGGAACAAAAGAAACATTCTTAAATCAAGCACAATCTTATGAAAACAAGATAAATGCCAATATAAATAACATAGAATCTTCAAAGATGTCAGATGCAGATAAGAAATTGTATGTAGAAAGAGCAAATGAATTATTAGCTCAAATAAAAGTTAGAAAAGACAAAATTAAATAAAAATGAAAAATAGAACTTTCTTAATTTTAATAATAATATTTGTACTCATATTAGGCTTCGGTACCTATTATTATTTGTTCATATACAATAAACCCGCCGACAATACAGTGGTGATAGATAATACTGACCCTAAGAACACATCAAAGAACCCTTTTTCACCTTTCGGGAACGACCAAACTTCATCTAGTACAAATCCAGATGGAAGTGAACCTGTTTCATCAAATGTAGATGCAAATAATCCTAACACGACAGAACTTCCTAAATTAAGATTAATCTCTGCCGACCCAGTATCAGGAGCTGTGGCTATCTCTAGTGCCTCTACGACCATTATAAGATACATGGATAGGGGATTGGGACATATTATAGAGACGAAGACTGATGGACAAGACATAGTCAAAGTATCGAATAAGACCATTCCAAAGATTTATCAAACAATATGGGCAAGAGACGGTATGTCTGCCTTTGTAAAATACATTCCAGAGAGCGAAGACGGCTTCAATGAAGTAGTAAAGACAAATTATTTATATATAGTAGATCCTCCTAAACCTAAAGTTACAGCCACAAGCATAGGTACCAGCACTTCTACTTTAGAAGAAATCCCAAGCAATACACTCAAAGATACATTTTTTTCTTATGTAAACCCTGATATGAAAAACGTAGTTCCAGCTCCCACAACTGTTAAAGAGAAAGCCTTTGCATATTTAACAAACAATGATTCTGGTTCTACTGGATACATTTATTATCCTATTACAGATAAATTCGTTCAAACTTTTTCTTCGCCTCTAAAAAATTGGAATATGTTCTGGGCAGATAAAAATACTATATTATTAGCGAATAAAGCGACAGGTTACGGACTTAGTACTTTATTTAGTTATGATATTACAAAGAAAACCACGTCGAGATTATTCTCGGGAAGGGGATTAACCGTGCTTCCAAACCCAGATTATAAAAAAATTGCTTATTCTGTAACCAGTAACAATGTTTTATCTCTATATATTTATGATGTCACCACAAAGAAATCAGAGAAAACCATTCTTCCTACCCTGACAGAGAAATGTGTCTGGGGTACTAGAGATACCAATTCTTTATACTGTGGAGCGCCCAGCAATGTTCCGAATGCAGTATTCCCAGATAGCTGGTATAAAGGAATAAACTTATTTACAGATAAAATATGGAGACTGGACACAGAAACAGGGGAGACTACATTAATGGGTGACCTTTACGCATTATCTAAGAAATCTTTAGATGTAATCAACCCTACTTTAGATCCTAAAGAAGGTTATATGATATTCAACGACAAACACGATATGTCTCTCTGGTCTCTAGAATTAAAATAAAAAGGAAAAAGATTAAAGGACTGAAACACCATTAATCTTTTTTTCTAATTTCCTTTTTACAAAGAGTTCTTGTCCTATCATAAATAGGTTACTAACCGTCCAGTAGAGGGGAAGGGCTGCTGAGAATTTATATGAAAGGAAGAAAACCATAATCGGAAATATATATTTCATATTTGTACCCATACTACGAGCCATTTCTTCCTGAAAATTAGGCTTCTCTCCATCTTTACGAGGTGGTGGGGTAGGTACTGAAAGCTTTATTTGATAATACTGAGAAATAGACGCCAAAATAGCCAGTATCACACTACTCTTAGCAATATCTAAAATACCTAGAAAATGCATGTTTATTACAGGAGCCTGTACGAAAGAGTATAGCAAATCCAGCTTAACTTCTGGCAATCCATAACTATAGAAAATAGAGTAGAGAGCTATTAGAATAGGAAGCTGAATTAATATTAGAAGGAAGCTAGAAAAAGGATTTACGCCGTATTTTCTATACAAAACCAAAGTCTCAGAAGCCTGCTTTTGATTATCACCTTTAAATTTTTCCCTAATAAGCTTTAATTCTGGCTCTATCTTCTTCATCATTAGCTGAGTAACTATAGACTTCTTAGCTAAAGGAAAGAGAATAAGTTTGATTATAATAGTAAAAAGAATGACGGCCATACCAGCATCTAGCCATGGAATAACGTCAAATAGATAAATAAACCCATTATAAAGTGGGTATGCTATAAACTTATGATATAAATAAATCATCTTTATATTCTACCTCATTTTAGAAAGAATGCGACTTACACCATCTACTAGTTCTTCGAATTTCATATCTAGAAAGACCTTTCCTGCTATAAATACACCTGACGAGGAGGAAACGAAGTCCGAATTCGAGGTTTTGTCTAAAGTCGAAGCTTTTCTAATAGCCGAATACACTCTTCTGCGTATTTTATTCCTCATAACCGCTGTCTTAACCTCTTTTTTAGGAACAGACACAGCAAAAAGGCCCTTAAAAGAAGGGTCTTTTAGCACTTTGCACATAAAAATACCAGATCGTATCATAGACCCCCTCATAAACACTTCAGAAAACTGTTTTTTGGTTAATCTATGCTTCTTATCTAACATTTTAATTATCTAGATGCTGTAACCACAAGCTTCTTTCTACCCTTAGCGCGTCTTCTGGCTAGGACATTCTTACCGCTCGTAGTCTTCATTCTCTTCATAAATCCATGAGAACGAACTCTTTTTATTTTTTTAGGTTTATATGTAAATGACATAACAAACAAAAGTATACATTATAATCACAAAAAATCAAGAAAATGTACTATGACGAATATAGAGGATTAAAAATTTACAGCGGAAGAGGGCAGACATTTTTGAAATTTTGTTCTATAAAAGTTATTCACAGGTTCTCAACATATTTTATCTATATCCACAAGTTTGATTTTTTCTTCACAGGTATATAATAAGTGTAAATTATTTTTACTTTTTATGGATCACATTAAACTTTGGGAGGGAGTTAAAAATGAAATAGAATTAGTATTATCTAAACACGAATTCGTTTGGTTTAAAGATATTAATATTAACCACATAGAAGAGGGTGTGGTTCGTCTATCTGTACCAAACACTTTCGTTAAAGAATGGATCTGGAAACGCTTCCATAATAATATCCTAAAGATACTGAGAACAAACAATGAAGCTATCCGAGGTTTAGATTATGTGATTATTCAAAATAAAGAGAAAAATGAAGAGGGTACTCCCAAACCCAAACAAATAGTCTGTAATGAGCTTCCTTTAGATGAGTATTATATAAACAAAGAGGATAATCTTAACTCTAGATATACATTTGATAATTTCGTAATCGGCCCATTTAATGAGATTGCTCATACAGCAGCGCAGGCTATTATAAAAAATCCCGGAAAGAATTATAACCCATTATTTATATACGGAAACACTGGTTTAGGAAAGACACATTTGATCCAAGCAATAGGGAACACTATTAAGAAAAACTTTCCGAATAAAAAAGTCTTCTATTTAACATCTGAAAAGTTTGGAACAGAATGCCTAGAATGTCTTCAGAATAATAAAATGGGCTACTTTAAGGAAAAGTACAGAAAGTACGACACAGTAATCGTAGATGATATACAGTTTTTCTCCGGAAAAGAAAAATTCCAAGAGGAGCTCTTCCACCTATTTAATTATCTTTATGATAACTATAGACAGATTATATTCTCATCTGATAAGCACCCTAACTACATTCCTAACCTCGAGGATCGCCTTAAGAGTCGTTTCTCTTCGGGAATGATAGTAGATATACCTAATCCAGACAATCAGTCTAGAGCAGTCATTCTAAAGGCTAAAAGCCGTTATTATAACCTTGTACTAGAAGACGATATTGTAAACTACCTAGCTGAGAATATAAATGGAAACATTAGAGAGCTTGAGGGTGTGCTAAACACCATAGTAGTGCAGACACAAATGAAGAACAAATCTCTTAACCTTTCTGATATAAAAAATCTTATTAAAGACGCTACGAGGATAAAGAAAAATGTTTCTGTTAAAGATATTATTAAAGTAGTGTCGCAGTTCTATAGTATTGAAGAAGATAGTATTTATGAGAAGACCAGACGTAAGGAAGTGGTGAAACCTAGACAGATTATTATGTATATTCTCAGGGAAGACTTTAATATATCCTATCCTTCAATAGGGGATAAGCTTGGAGGAAGAGACCATACT
Organism: bacterium; assembly: GCA_030648705.1. GTDB lineage: Bacteria > Patescibacteriota > Minisyncoccia > Phycocordibacterales > PALSA-1337 > JAPLZH01. The sequence continues at coordinate 6,316 of JAUSHF010000011.1, read as the reverse complement.
ACTGTTATTCATTCCTGTGAGAAGATAAAAAAGGACTTAAAAATAGACCAGTCTTTAGTGCAGGAAATAAATCAGATTCGTTCTATGATTTAAGCTGTGGAAAAATTTGTGGATAAACTTGTTAGTAAGCTGTTTTTAAATAGTAGGAAAAGTTTAGGAAAAGATATGGATTAAATTAGGATAAAAAATGGAGTGAAAAAATAAACACAGGTTGTTATTAGAAAAAAATTAAAAAAGTATTGGTTTATATAAATAAAAAAAGTTTTACACAAATCCACATATATAATAATAAATATATATTAAATTAAATAAAAAAGATAAAATAAATACCATGAAAATAGAATGTATTAGAGAAAGATTACAGAACGCACTACTTTACACAGAGAGATCTACAAGTAAGAATCAAAATCTTCCGGTGCTGTCGTGTGTCCTATTAACAGCTAAAGATAATTCATTAAATATCAGAGCTACGAATTTAGATATAGGAGTAGAAATAGATATACCTGTAAAAGTTATTGAGGAGGGTTCTATCGCAGTTCCAGGATCAATACTGTATTCATATATAGCAGGAATTTCTACAGAGAAAAATGTTTTATTAGAAGAAAAAGAGGGAAATCTCAATATTAAATCTTCAAAGTCTTCCACTTTAATAAAAACCTTACCATCTGAAGAGTTTCCATCACTTCCATATATAGAAGGAGGTAATTCATTTAGTATAAATTCTAAAAATTTAGCAAATGGACTTAAGTCCGTTTGGTATAGTGCATCGGGGTCTTCTATGAAGCCAGAATTATCCAGCATTTACATTTATAATGACGGTGGCGAGGCTGTATTTGTGGCCACTGACTCATTTAGACTTGCAGAGAAAAGAGTTAGGGTGAACGATTATAACGAAGGTGGGTCTATTTTAATACCTTTTAAGAATATTCCAGAAATTATTAAGATTTTTGAGAGTATGGATGGTGATGTAAACGTTTTGTTTGATAAAAACCAAATTTCTTTTAAAAATAATAGTGTTTATGTAGTTTCTCGTTTAGTAAACGGTATATATCCAGATTATAAACAGATTATTCCTAAAACATTCTTATCAGAGGCCATAGTCTTAAAGCAGGATTTAGTATCCTCACTTAAAATATCAAATATTTTTATCGACAAATTTAATATGGTTAATATTTCTATTACCACTAAGGACAAAAAGCTAAATATTGCTACTAAAAACGTAGATATTGGAGAGAATAATAGTCAGATATCAGGATCTTTCTCTGGTGATGATGTTTCAAATAATTTTAATTATAAATATATTACTGATTGCTTTCAGTCTATATCAGCAGATAGTGTTTCTTTGGGGTTTGGTGGCATTCAAAAGCCTTTAGTACTACATGGAGTAGGAGATAAGAGCTTTACTTATCTAATAATGCCGATGAACCGTTAATTTTTATATGTTTAATATAAACAATTATTTAAAAAAGTTTACTTTTGTAGAAAATAAAGATAAAAAAGTAAAAGTTTTGCTGATAGAAGTAGTAAAAAACAGTATAAATTTAAATTTAGAAGAAAAAAATATTTCTTTAAATAATAATATTATCTATATTAAAGCGTCACCAGCTATAAAGTCACTAATTTTTATAAAAAAAGAAAATATTCTCTCTTCTTTAAGAGAAAAAACAGACTTTATTATTAAGGATATTAAATAAACTTTATTCTTTAGACACCGCGAAATTTAATGATGATTTTGTAGAGCTATATACTGAGTCGTAGACTATAACAGTGATACTGTTTTTGTCTTTTAAAGAATCAATATCTTTAGGTTTAAAGACAAACTCGGACAAGGGACCATCTTGGCTATTAATAAAATTGTTATTAATAAAGATCTCTGTTTTTGTAATAGCATATTTCCCTGACGCTGATATTGATAGTTTAATATTTTCATCCTTTGGATATTCGAAATCCAAACCACTGTCTAGAGAAATAGAAACCTTAGGAAAATTAGCTGGTATATGAACATTATCTTTTTCTGTGGGAATATTGTAGGTTGTAGTTTCTACAAACTTTGGATTTTCTATTTTCCATTTATCAAACCATTTTCTAACAGCGAATTCCCAATTCGCGTACTGATTATCAACAATTCTTTCTTTATCGGTCGGAGCCTCTCCTCTAGGATCGTCTTTTTCAATCCAGTACAAAATACTGTGAACATTATTAAAGACCTGCTCCACTCTAGTTTGTTCGGGTGTATATTCGGTGGCTATTTTACTAGATATTTTATCTATCACATAAGATATATTTCCTTGCCAAACACCTCTTAATACTGGGGGTATATCTTTCGGTGTGTCTTCTGGGGAGTTAAACCTATTTAATGGATAATCTTTAAGTATTTCGTTTATATACGTCGCCCAAACAGGAGTGATTATTACTCCTGCCACTTTCTTTCCCATTGAGGTGTTATCATTTTTTCCTGCCCAAGCACCCACCACTATATCTGGTGTGTAACCAAGGATCCAAACATCTTTATAGTCATTTGTGGTACCTGTTTTCACGGCTATGTCGTGTGGATTATCTCCAAGGTATTGATTTATACTATCTAGTCTAACCTTTCTGTCTGATAAAGCATCTGAGATTTGTCTTGCAGTATTTTCTGTCATCACTCTTTCAGGATTTGATATTTCCGATTCTTCTAGGATGGTACCATCATAATCTTCTACTTTTAATATAAATTTTTTGTCTACTCTCATTCCTTCGTTCGCGAATACTCCATAAGCACTTGTCATATCGAGAAGTGTAACTTCTCCTCCACCTAATACGAGAGTTAATCCATAACGATTAGGGTCACCGAGCGAACTAATACCCATTGTCCTTGCTAATTTAAGAGAATTACTAGTACCTGCTAGGTAAAGAGTTTTTACGGCTGGAATATTTCGAGAGTGGGCGAGAGCTTTTTTCATAGTCATCGGTCCCTCAAATAAATCATCATAGTTCTGTGGTGAGTAACAAATTTCTTTTTTAGCCTCTTCTTCCGTTACCCCTTTGTTTTTTGCGTAATTTTTATTTTTTAATGTCCCATCAGGATTACATTCACTTGAGAACTCTGTGTCTATATCGAACAACACTGTTTCTGGTGTATATCCTTTTTCCCATGCTGCGGCGTATACAAAAGGTTTAAATACAGATCCAGGCTGTCTTAATGATGTGGTGATATTCACATTTCCATCTATTTTAACATCGAAATAATCTTTAGAGCCCACCATCATCAGCACATCACCATTTTTTGGATCTATCGCTACCATAGCTGTGTTGCTGGCACTAAAGTTAGCTTCTAATGCAGGAGCAAAGTTCTTTACCACCTCTTCAGCTTTCGCTTGGAGTTTATAATCGAGAGTCGTGGTAACCTTTAGTCCTCCATTCATCACTTTTTCTTCACCGTATTTATCTATTAAATAATCTCGAATGAATAATGAGAAGTGGGGCGCTTTAATATTTCCTTCCGTCTTTGTTAAAAATACTACTTTAGTTTTTAGTGCATCATCATATTCTTTTTGGGTGATGTAATTATTATCTAACATTTTTTTGAGCACCATTTTTTGTCGAGCGTCTAATTTGTCCCTATTTTTACCAAAAGGGGAGTAGAATGTGGGTGCTTGTGGAATCGCTGCTAGATAAGATGCTTCGGCGATAGTTACATCTTTTGCTGGTTTGCCGAAGAATTGTCGGCTGGCTTCTTCTATTCCATATATACTTCCTCCGTAAGGCGCTTCGTTAAGATATGTGGTTAGAATTTCTTTTTTTGTGAGAACCCTTTCTAATTTAAGTGCAAGTATCCACTCTTTTAATTTTCTGGTTATTGTTTTGTCGTTTGTTAATACAGTCATTTTTACTACCTGCTGTGTAATAGTGGAACCTCCCTGTGAATATCCTGCAGAAGTAATGTTCGCGAGCACCGCTCTTAGTATGGCTGTGGGCTTAATTCCTTTATGTTCATAAAATTCTGTATCCTCGATAGCCACCACTCCGTTTTTTATATAATCAGAAATATTTTCAAAAGTGACTAAAGTTCGCTTCGCGTTAGCGTGTACATCATAAAGAAGTATTTGTCCTGTTCTGTCGAATATCTTTGTGGACTGAGCTACTTTTCTATCCTGAAATGCTCTGAGGTCTGGAATTTCTATAGTGGAGAACCAAATGGCAAAAATTCCTAAAAATATAGCACCGATAGAAATGAGGGTTAAAATACTATTTCTTAAAGTGTGCTTTTTAAACTGTCTAATTAATTTTTTAATCATTGTATAGTATTTTACCATATATCCCTTCCATGTTAATCTATATGTATGTTTGGTATAAAAAATACAAAGAAAGTTAATGTGATTTGTGACGAAGTAAAAGTTACAGAACTGCTCACTCGTGGGGTAGAAAATGTCTATCCTAAATTAGATTTCCTTAAGGGTCGTCTAATGTCGGGGGAGCGCTTAACTTTATATTTAGGAATAGATCCTACTGGACCCACTTTGCACTTAGGGCACGGTATTTTAATTAAAAAACTTAAAGAGTTTCAGGATTTAGGACACGAGATTATTCTTTTGATCGGAGACTTTACTGGAATGATAGGAGACCCTACAGATAAGAGTGCTACTCGTAAGAAGCTAACTCGCGAGCAGGTTCTAGAGAATGCTAAAGAATATGTTAAACAGGCTTCTGTCTTTTTAAATTTTAAGGGAGAGAATCCCGCTTTAGTTAAATACAATTCCGAATGGCTTGGGAAGATGAGTTTTGGTGATGTATTAGAGCTTTCGTCCCTAGTTACTGTAGATCAAATGCTCAAGAGAGATATGTTTGATAATAGAGTGAAGGAAGGAAAGCCTATTTATCTTCATGAATTTATGTATCCTTTAATGCAGGGCTATGACTGTGTGGCTATGAATGTGGACGGAGAGATTGGGGGCAATGATCAGACATTTAATATGCTTGTCGGACGTGATTTTCTAAAAATTTTAAAAAATAAAGAAAAATTTGTTCTGACAGGAAAGCTTCTAACTGATTCTGCTGGAAAGAAAATGGGGAAGACGGAGGGGAATATGGTTAGTCTCGATCAGGATGCTGGTGAAATGTTTGGGAAAATAATGAGCTGGGCTGATGGATTAATAATTCCCGCTTTTGAACTTTGTACTTATTTGAAGATGGAGGAAATTCAGGAAATGGATAAGAAGTTAAAGGAGGGTGCAAGTGATGGCATAAATGAGGGCATAAACCCTCGGAATCCTCGTGACTTTAAATTTAAATTAGCCACTGAAATAGTAAAAATCTATCACGGCGAAGCAAAGGCAAAAGAAGCCGGCGAAGATTTCGAAAAAACTTTCAAAAAAGGCGGAGTACCAGAAGACATTATGGAAGTAAATTTTGCAAAAGACACCAGGCTCGGCGAAATTCTATTAGCTGAAGGCCTAGTAAAGTCAAAAAGCGAATTCGCCAGACTCGTCGACGAAGGCGCTGTCAGTGCAGTGGGGAAGGAGGCTATAAAGACACACGACTTTAAGATTTCCGAAAGTGCGGTTTGGAAGATTGGGAAGAGACGATTCATCAAAATCAACATAAAAGGCTAATAAACAAGTACTGTAGTTTGCTTACATTGCTTGACTAGATGTAAACAAACTATATACCTTTGCTTACATTAATTAAAAGATGCAAACAAATATTAATAAAAATAAATATACCTATCCAATATTACAAAAAATAACAGATCATTTTTCTGGTAAGAATAAGGCTGATTTGGATAATGTATATATTCTTACTTGCCAACATTTACTCGAACCCCAAATGAAAATGTTTGAGTTACTAGTCGATTTTGGTATTCCAAAAAATAATATTCATCTTTTTGGCAAAATATATTCCACAAGTAATGAGATACTAAAAGAGATGAAATCTGTTGGATTTAATGTTACCCAGCCAACTTTTGATCCAGATACCTCTTTCGATAGTGAGCATAAAGAAAATTGCACGAAAGCATTTAATGACTTTTTGTCCGATGTTAATAAGCCTGCAAGAATAATTGTGATTGATGATGGAGGAGAATTATTGAAACTAATAAACAATAAGTTTGATTTACTAAATGGCAATTTATCTGTTGTAGGAGTAGAGCAGACCTCGTCTGGCTTTAGAAAGCTTGAAAATATAGATCTTAAATTCCCAATATTTAATGTTGCTCGTTCGTCAATAAAACTTATAAAGGAGAGTCCTTTAATAGCCAGATTGGGCTGTGACAGGATCGTGGACGCGATTAATCAATACTCAGTACTAGATTCTAGAATTCTCATTGTTGGTCTTGGTC
>JAUSHF010000028.1 GCA_030648705.1 bacterium | reverse complement strand
GGTACTTCAATGCCATCAGCTTTTTGAGCTTGTCTTTTCTCAAGGGTATCGTATTTACCTTTTGAACCGTGATATAAAATCATATTAACTTTTACTTTTTAAAAAAATAGTTCCTGGATAAACATCCAATATATCAAAAGTACTTTCATTAAAATAATCCAGACTTTCAGTACTCTATGGCATGATAGCACCACATGATATTGTACTATATTAGCATCATTCACTCTGAATTAAAAAGTTTTTATTTTCCTAATTCTCTCGTTTTGCTAGCTAATAAAATTTTTAAGTCCCTTTCTTAATTCGAGCAGATCTTCTTGAATCCTGGCCATTTTACCATAGAACTCTTTAGACAATGTTTTATCAGGATCTATTGTGAGGGCATTACTTATAACATCTGATGCCTCTCCTAGATTATCAGCAACTGCTATTTTTATTTGTTATTCCTTAGTAAATACCCTTTCAGGAACATTTCCTCCTAGTTGTTCATTGCTCATAATATTGTTTGATTAATAATTAATAAATAATTTATATACCCTTTAAACCACACTTCTATATTACTACAATATTTATAAAAAGTGAAGTACAACAAAAACCATAGCTGTTCATATAAACACCTTTTGTCGCATATTAAGTTTACATGTAGTAGAATATACATATGTTTTCAGATCCTATTAAAAATTTAGAGCAGTTTGGAGTGGGGCCGGGTATGAAGGTGGCGGATATTGGGGCCGGCTCCGGTTTCTATTCGCTAGGAGCATCTCGACTCGCGGGCGGAGCCGGCCATGTTTACGCTATAGATGTACAGAAGGACTTGCTTGATCGCTTAAAAAGTCAGGCTGTGAGCCATCATCTTTCAAATTTAGAAATCGTTTGGGGAGATGCAGAAAAAATAGGTGGAACTAAAATCAGAGAATCACTTTGTGATAGAGTTATAGTGTCAAACATTCTTTTTCAAGCAGAGAAAAAAGACGATCTAGCTTTAGAGGTAAAAAGAATCTTAAAAAGTGGTGGCAAGGTCCTAGTTATTGACTGGTCTCTCGGCGCACCTATTGGACCGAAAACTTTTGTCACAGAATCTCTCGCAACTTCATTATTCGAACGTGCCGGATTTAAAAAGGAATCAAATATTAATGCCGGAGATAATCATTATGGACTTATTTTTATAAAACAATGACAAAGTTTCAAATTATTGCAATTATAGTATTTCTCGGTGGTATATTAGCGGGTTTAATATCTTTAGCTACATATAAAGGAAGTAGTACAGCAGATGAATTTCCACAAATAACTATTTGGGGTACTTTACCTGCTAATGTTTTTGATAATTACATTGAAGAAGTAAATACTTCTCTAAAAATTCAGTTAAAAATCACTTATATAGAGAGAAGTGAAGACACTTTTAATTCAGATTTAGTATCAGCATTAGCTCGTGGTCAGAGTCCAGACGCTGTGATTATACCCACTGATTTAATTTATGACCAAAAAGACAAATATGCTGTCATACCTTTTACTTCATATACAAAAAGAGACTTTAAAAATAATTTTATAGAAGAATCGGAAATTTTACTTGATACTAATGGAATTATTGCATTTCCATTTGCAGTAGATCCTCTCGTAATGTATTGGAATAGAGCCATTTTTACCTCAGCAGGAATCGCTTCATATCCTAAGACTTGGGATGATTTGACTTCTAATATCACTAAACTTACAAAGAAGGATGATAACTCTAGCATTTTTAGAAGCGCGGTAGCCTTCGGTGAATGGAGAAATGTGGATAATGTTAAGGAAATATTTTCTACACTATTAATGCAAGCCGGTGATCCTATCACATATAGAACTCAAACAGGGATGCAGTCGTCTCTAGGAAAAATCGCCACAGGTGGTAATAGTAATGCCACTTTAGATGCCCTAACATTTTTTACAGATTTTTCTAACACTGCTAAAGATTTATATTCTTGGAACAGATCTCTACCTTCTTCTAAATCATCATTTGTATCTGGTAAATTAGCTACGTATTTCGGTTTTTCTTCAGAATATACTGATATTATAAATAAAAATCCTAATTTAAATTTCGATATCGCACCGATGCCTCAGCTTGGTGGGGAATATCCTAGAACTACTTATGGAAAAATGTATGTAATGGCATTTCCTAAAATTTCTCCAAACTTAACCTCGGCTTATCAAATAGCTACCACATTTTTAGACCCTGATCTCGTTAAGGTTTGGACAAAGACTACGTATCTACCACCAGTTAGAAGAGATGTAATAGCAGAGGGAAGTGCCGATTCATACCTATCAATATTCTACGATAGTGCACTAATATCTAAAGCATGGATAGATCCTAATCCTGCAGAATCGAATAGAATTTTCCAGAATATGGTAGAAACATACACCAGCGGTAAGAGCTCAGCGAGCTCGCTCATAGACCGTACTAATTTAGAATTCAATAAATTATTCACAAATGAAAATAATTAATTTTATAAAAAATCCGGGCGCGATATTCCTCATCTTTTCTTTATTTTTCTTTGTCTCTATTTACAGTTCGCCGAATGTAGCGAAATCCGCGGAGCCGGCACATTCAGGAATTTATACTTGTGTCGGCGCAGCGAAAGCAGGTAAATTAGTAGATTGTGGAAATGGTAAAAAATGTGCAGAGGAAATAATAGACGGACAAACAGTAAGGTTGCCACTGTGTAATTTTTCGGAACTCATAGTCCAAGTAAATTATTTAATAACTTTTGCTTTTAAAATATTTGTCCCTATAGTAGTTTGTATATTCATATATGCCGGAGTCAGAATGATGAGTAGTAAACCAGATGATAGAGCAAAGGCACGCGAAATGCTAAAGAAAGTCGTGATAGGATTTGCTATAATGTGTTCAGCTTTCATTATAGTCAAATTAGTAATGGAAGGTTTTGCGGATAGTGGTTTCTTATTCTTATTTAATTAATTATTTATATGAAAAAAGTGATTAGATTCGTTTCTTTACCAGTCATGTGTCTCATAATTCTAAGTGCGCTAAATACGACCACTTTAGTATTTGCATTACCTATTGGTGGATCAGTTCCAAGTAACCCTCCAGCCGGTGGCTCACCGACAGCTCCTAATAAATTAGTCAATCCTCTTAAGAACAATGTCAACGATGTATTCGCGCTAGTCAGTATGGCTGTAGACATTGCTCTCACATTTGCCTCTATCTTCGCAGTCCTTTATCTAGTATGGCTAGGTTTCCAGTATGTGCTGGCGAGGGGTAGTCCAGATAAGATAAGTGAGCTACACGGTACGTTTATGTGGGGTATAATAGGTATAGCAGTTATTTTTAGTGCCAAAGTATTATCAGTAGTATTGCAAAATACTATTAACGCAGTAGCAAAATAAATTATTAATTAAAAATATATGAAAAAAAGTTTTTTTGTTCTAGGTTCCATATTAAGTCTCGCCCCTTTACAAAGTTTTGCGTTAACGAATTCTGGTACCCCTTCGGCACCTTCAGCAACACTTAACACATCTTCTAATCTAAGTGATGTGGTGACCTTTATACTTGGATATTTTGATAAAGCTATTTTATTGATTTTAGGGTTATGCGTAGTCTTATTCGTCTGGGGAGTGTATCAGTATTTCTTTGTTAAAAATGAAAGCGGAGATGGTAAGAAGGGAGAAGCGGGTATGTTTGTGATGTATGGTGTTATAGGTTTCTTTATAATATTGTCTTTCTGGGGTCTAGTTTCTATACTTAAGAATACTTTTGGCTTTGACTATGGTATACCCTCTGCCTCAAATATAAGAAATAATATCCAGTTAAATGGAGGTTCTAATAGCACTTTTCCGGGAAATGTAAACACGGGTGGGTCCAGAAGCAATTAATAATATATCCCCATTATTATTTGTTGCTATTAGTTTAATTTGTTAAAATAGGTGAAGGTTTAAAAAGTTTTATTATAAATAATTATTAATATGAAAAAAATATTTGCATTTCTAGGTTTCTTCGCTCCAGTCATAACTATGGCTCAGGTAGCTAGTGCTCCTATTACTGGTACGTTATCTAATGCTGACGATGTTGTGGGAATGATTATCAGAATATTTAATGTGGCGATATATGTCTTAATATCAGCAGCAGTAGTATATTTAGTTTGGCTTATCGTTAAGTATTTTCTTAGTGCATCAGATAGTGAAAAGAAAGGTGCTATACTTTCACAGATTGGTTTCGGTATATTAGGTCTATTCATCATTCTTTCTATTTGGGGATTAGTAAACATTCTAGTTAGAACATTCAACTTCGGAAACAACAACGTTCCTACAGACAGAATTCCTAGAGCAATCATAAATAGATAGTCGTCTTCTGTAAAAAAGATTTATTATGGATTTTATAAATGCCAAATTAGCTAATCTAATAAGTTATGTTATAAATCCTATTTTATCTCTTTTGCTGGGTGTTGCCGTGGTGGTGTTTGTATACGGCGTTTGGGAATATTTCTTTAAAGATGTTGAAGGGAAGGATAGATCAAAAGGAGCAAATCATATTCTTTGGGGGGTGGTGGGGTTTACTATAATGTTAAGTGCTTTCGGAATCATAAATATTATATTAAATACTACTGGTACTGGAGATGAATTTGATCTTAAATATAGAGCGAGGACACCAATAAACACAGTTCAGCCGAAATAGTTTACAGAGTTAATGAGCGGTGAAATATAAAAAAAGATAAAAAGAAAAGGGCGCCCGCGAGGGTGCCCTTTTTGAATTTGGTTCACTTTTTTTGTCTGCTGTTTACCGTCCTTGCGGAGGCATATTGCAGTAGTGAACACTGATGGAACTTTTGTAAACGTTCGCGCCAGGCCAGAGTTTAAGCTCGAGCGTAGCCACGTTTAGATCGGACTTCGCGCCGATCGTGCCGTCTTTGTTGAGAACGTAAACGTTCTCGTAGTACGGCAACCCATTTTCTGAGGGGACGATTAGGACTAGGTCATAGTCCTTGTAATTGCGTCTGGCGATTAACTTCTGCATTGACACTCCGCTTCCGGCTTGCCAAATCTGCCAGTACTGGTCATTGTAGACCGGCTTTGACCAGCTGTCTTTTTCGACAGTGATGGGTTCCACCCGAAGCGTTCGGAAACGCTCTTTGTCGGGAGTCGATTGAACCGTATTTTCCAGTTCGAAGTCCAGCTTCTCTTTAATCTTCGGCCAAAGAAGCCCGAAGAAGATGAGGGAGGTAAGTGCGGTGAAGAAGAGAATTTTTACGACTTTCATGGTTTATTTCCCTTCGTTAAGTTCGATCATTGTTCCTCTTCCACTGTCCGTTTGGATCTTCTTAAAGTCCACTGTCTGCCCTTGAACAGTGTCTTGGGCTAGCTTCATGGCTATCGCACTGACTCCTTCCGGTGACGCTAAATCTGCCGAAAGGCTTCGACCAGTTATCTCATTGTAGCATTCGGCAATTGATTTGGTGATTGCTTTTGCCGCAACACCAGCACTTTCAGCCTTTTGCTCGATGATCGACAGGTCGATATCTCCGATCTTGAAGTCTTCCACTTCTATACCCATATCGTCCTCGATTGTGGAAGATGATTGAAGGAATTTTTTGAATTTATCTCCCCAGTCTTTGATTGCTCGTAGACTGGCATGATCAGGTGCGTTCCGGAATTCCTCCCGGAGGAATGTTTCGATCTCGGATGCTAGACGTAGTGTTGCATCCTTCATCCGAAAATTTGTAGTGAACAGTGTGGGATTCTTTATTCTCCACACCAGAACCATATCACTAGGTATGGCTATTTTACCGTGTGCTAATTGGAAGCCATCATCGTTCTTAACTTTGTTCGTGATGCTTCCACGATCGATTTCAGATTTCGTCTCCTTGCCCTCTCTCGAGTACAAGTGTTCAAACCACCACAGATTATGAAAACCAGTGGGAAGTTCCCGAAATTTCGGCATGAGGCCGAATGTAAGACGGTTCTCTACGATGACGACTTTATTACCTGTCGTAGTCACGCCATACTTCTTAAAGTAGGCTTTGTTCTGGAAGAGGATCATGTAGATCACAAATCCATAAACAATGATATCCGCCCAGAACGAACTGTCGATGCTGGGACTGGCCCACTTAAGTGAGTAGATGAATGCTAGGCGTATGCCTAGTAGGAACAGGAATGCCACGAACACATTCATGAGCGGTATGACGTACCGCCACAGTCTTGTTTCTTCTTTTTTCGTATTCATTTTTCAATGTTCACTTTCTGGTTAATTACTTGGTTTGTTTATCCAGCTGAGATGGAACTCAGCTGTGACGTCCCATGGGTTATAAAGTTCCCAAATCAGGGTACCGTCTTCTGTTCTGTAGTCATTTTGCTTCAGCTTTGGGACATTCATTTTCCCGAAGAGGATTTTCCTCCCAGTACGATGAACTATTCGAACATGTCCTTTGGGCTCAATGTACACAACATTAGGTTCATTCGTCAGGATTTGTTTGTTATCTGACGAACTAGATCCACCAGCGGTGACGTCTATCGTGCTTGTACCGTTCACATCGGTGCCTGTGCCTTCAACATCCTTTTTCTTTGCACTGACATCTTTTCCATTTACATTCACCGTTTGGTGCATGTTCGGGGAGAAGGTGAAGAGTGTGGGTGAAGGATTGTTGCTGACCACAGTACTCTTTGCAACATCATCCGCGACAGCTTTCGCTGGTACGGGGAATGTTGGTTGAAACACCACAAACTGTGTCACAACGGTCGTGACGAATTGTGTTTTTATCAAACTCTGTACGGGCGGTGTTATCACCGCTGTGGCTGGTGACGGTGACGAAGCGACGATAGGTGCGGGGGTCGGAACAGCTGGGCTGTTCGTGTTTTCCGCAAGCTTTGGCGCCGAGGTCACGTTTGTCGCCGACACTGCTGGTGGGGGATTATTCGACGTGATCGTTATGGTGATGTTTGTCGGTATGAGACCAGCATTGTTCCCCATAACTTTCTTGTCTTTGAAGCCGAACCACCAGACAAGGGCGATGGTCAGAATGACCAGAATACCCACTGTAATGGTGATCTTCATGTACTTCTTGAAGAATGTGGCAAATGCGTTTACGATGCTGTTGAACAGTTTTTTCATGGAACAGTTTACCTTTCGTTTGTTTGTTGTTGTTTGTTAACCAAAATCCTCTAATATTATATAACATTAGAGGATTAAAGTCAAATATAGTTTTAGGCACAAAATAGCTTGGAAAATAAGGGGATTTTAGGATTTCTTAGAAGTCCTTTAAGAGTTTAATTCAGAGCGGATTTTATCGAGTTTTTCATTGTCTTTTGAGACGGCTTCTTTTTCATTTAGCTTTTTAAGCTCGGCTATCACTTCGTCCATTGATTCTATGTATTTTTCCTCGATAGAATTCATAGTTTCCATATACCTTACGATGGCAGAGGTGATGATTCCACCTTCTTCTTCATCGGTCATAGGACTCTTAATGAATTCCTCAATAATCTGCTTCGCTTCGGTGAACTTTTTCTCCTTTAAAAGTTCATTTAATTTATTTATATCTATTTTCATAATTAAAAATTAAAGGTTATAAAGTTCTAGCTTTGTAATTTAACTAGTAGGGTCTTCACTAATATTTTCTTTGCCTTCGCTTTAGTAGGATCTGCGTCGACTTCTGCTGGAGCTAATTTGAGGGTGTCTTCTAATGTCTTTACTATAAAGTCTCTAACTTCTTCATTTTCCTTTGATCCGAGTTTAGAACGATCTGTAAATTCAGACAGAGATTTTTCTAATTTATCAAAAGTATTACTACCGAGAGAATGATTCTTAAGGGTATCTTTGATCTTGCCTGTAACAGCATTTTCTAATCCTTCATCAATGCCTTTTTGTATTTCTTTCTCGTTCATTCCTTCTAATAAATTCTGATCGATACTTCCTCCAACTGATTTCATTTTTTCGAAATATTTTTCAGCCTCTTCAAAACTTTTTATCGTGGTCTGTGTAGTGGCTGTGTCTAGTAGATCTTCTAATTTTCTTTGAGCACCATCAACTAGTTCTTTTTTGAGATCTCCTATAACCATTAATTCATTTAGTAACATAGCTTTCGATGCCTCGAAGCCGAATTTTGTAGAATCTACAGTTTCCAACTTATCTCTTAAGTTATCCTTATCTATTTTTTCATTTTCACCGGTAAACCAATTCTTTGCTCTAAGATACTGTCTCTGTAATTTTTCTTTCAAAGAAGTATTATTTAAGTATTCGTTAAGTTTGTCTTCACCACCGAATTTTTCAATTTGTTTATTCTTTTCTGCTTCGCCCGCGAGAGACTTTTCTCTTAAAGTAGAGAATCTTTCTACGATGGCTGTTATTCTTTCGTATTCTTCAACATCATTAAAGATCTTATCTTCTAGATATTTATTTATTGATTCAGCCTTACCGTCTTCTATTTTTATTTCTATACCAAGATCCTTTTTAACAGATTGCTCGAATACCTTAGTTAACTCTCTGCCGACTATGTCGACTTTTTGAAATACTTCAAATCTTTGCTCGACTTTTTCTGCATCGAGGTCGTCTACATTGTCAGGAATGTCGGAATATCTAGCTAGGAATTCCGCGAATCCTTTCTTATTCAAAGCCTCGGCTGATGATGAAAATTTCTCTACTTTATCAAAACTGTTTGTCATAATATTTAATTATTTTGTAATTCAAAGTTTATAATGTATATAGTATATAACAAATATTAAGTTAGTAAAAATTTGCTTAAAGTTAATATTAGTATAAAATATTAACTATGATATTAAATATTAAGAATAAACAATTAATTGTAGATATACTACGTAGAAA
Organism: bacterium; assembly: GCA_030648705.1. Classification (GTDB taxonomy): domain Bacteria; phylum Patescibacteriota; class Minisyncoccia; order Phycocordibacterales; family PALSA-1337; genus JAPLZH01. The sequence goes on along the minus strand of JAUSHF010000028.1, from coordinate 7,103 downwards.
TAACGCTGTTGTTGGTTATCTATTTGGTTCATATGCTCGTGGAACAGCAGGAGTATTAAGTGATTTTGATGTAGCCGTAGCTTTTCCAATAGATATGAGTATAGAAACTCAAGATAATAAAATTGAAGATATCAGATCTGGTTTAGAGAAAATTTATGGTAGAGACAAAGTTGATGTAATGAATATTCCAAAACTTAAAACACCCTTACTACGCTATATTATAACTCTTGGAGAAGGTATATTACTTTTTACAGATGATAGATCATTGTTAAATAATCTAGTTGATTTTGCCCGTCGTGATTACGAAGATACTAAACCTCTAAGAGCTATTCAAGGTTTATATCTTAAAAGCTTATTTATATAAATAAATTAAATATGACCAAATTAAATATAGAATCAATTCAAGATAAATTATTTCGTCTAAAATCAAATACTGATTTTATAGAGGATATACTTAAATCATCTGATGATGAACTTCTTAAAAGATCAGATTTTTCTAAATACACTGCCCTAGAGCATTTATTACAACTTTCAATACAGATTATCTTAGATATTGGATCACATATTCTAGCCGAGGATTTCCATGAAAATCCAGCTACATATAATGAAGTAATAATCGCACTAGGTGAAAAGGGAATTATTACAAAAGAATTTGCAAAACAACACGAGGAGATGGCAAAATTCAGAAATAAACTTGTGCATGATTATGGTAATATAGATCAAGTTAAAGTTCTTGAATATGGACGGTTTGCTCCAGAAGTATTTAGAATATTTGGAAAAGCTTTTGTGGATTATATTCAAAAAAATAATGTTATCCCTTCACAAAAAGGTTTCGTTATTCCTTTAATAATCGCAATTATGGCAGTTCTAGCGATAGGTGGTGGTGTATATGTTTATGAAAATAATAAAACGGAAAAATCTGCTGTTGTTGATACTGGGACACAACAGACAAACCAGAATCAACAACAAACAAATACTAAAACTCTGCCAGTTACCACCCAGCAAAACACTTCAGCAAATAATACTAATATAAATAATATTTCCACATGCGACTTAAAAAACAATTCAGATGAAAAAAATCGTTGCTATGAAGAAGTTGCTATCAAGAATGTTGACGTGAATGTATGCTCAAAAATTACAACATCAAGCACTTTTGACCATTGTGTTGTTGGTGTTGCTGGAACTGCTAAGAATATATCTCTATGCACTAAAGTTAAAAGCGACAACACCAGAAATATATGTTATGGTTCTGTCGCGTATCATACCCTTAATATCTCATATTGTGATTTAGCCATTAGTAAACATCCTTACCCATCTAACGATGGCGTAAAAGAATTATGTTATGCCAATATTGCTAGAGAACTAAAAGATGTCTCAATATGTGAAAAGATTAAAATTCCTACGGAATGGGATGACGAACTTGGCCCGCGTCCCAGCGATTTTCAAGGAGGAAGAGTGTATTGCTATCAGCAAGTAGCGAAATCTTTAAAAGATAAAAATATTTGCGAAAAAATTATTTCCAAAACTGAAAAAAATAAATGTGTTAGTGGTATATAAACATGGAAACTGATAGCAAAAAGAATTATTTACCCCTCATCTTATTGCTGGTAAAATTTATAAAAAATCAATAAAGGCGAGCTTTTTCTCTAAAGATAGTCGAATCCATTGGGATACATATAACTCCTCATTTGAAAATGTTGTTCTCATGTTCTTTTGTTAATTATTAGTAATTCTAACAAAAGAAAACCGTAGACACATGGTTTCTGTGTCTACTTTATGGGGTACAGATCAGTGCCGGGGAGAGGACTCGAACCTCCAAGGATTGCTCCATTAGTTCCTAAGACTAACGCGGCTACCAATTACGCCACCCCGGCATTGTGCGCCCAGCAGGGATCGAACCTGCACATCTACCGATTAAGAGTCGGTTGCTTTACCAGTTAAGCTATGGGCGCATATAAAAAAATATTTCAAAACTGTTATATACAATAACAAAAAAATCCTTTTTTCGCAAGGAAAAGACTTGTCAAAGTCTTGTCCTGGAACTATTTATTTTTTTGATTCACGTGTGCCTGGGGCGGGACTCGAACCCGCACGCCTTACGGCAAGTGATTTTAAGTCACTATTGGCTACCAATTACAACACCCAGGCATACTAACACTTATCTAATCTAGCATCTTTTTTTTATCTAGTAAACACCTTTTTACTATTACAAGTTTTCTGTCTAAACAAAAGCAATTTTTGTAGTAAACTTTCTCTAATATTTTCTGAGCGGATATTTTTCCAAATCTGATTATATGCACAGGTTCTCTGATTGATGAACGTTTGTCTTGATACGTGTGTATTTTGCCATTAACTTTATACACATCCTCAATTTCTTTTCTTAACCAATTGATAAAATTTGTGGCTATTCCTATTATAGATAATGACCACTGAATATGGTCGTTAGAGTTATTTTTCCAAGAATATAAACACCCATCACCATCTATTACTCCTCTTAAGAAATCAGCAAAATACTTTTTATTAATTTTAATAATCCCCAAAGTCTTAGATTTTCTTGGCGTTAAGCCAATAGACAAAAGATATCTATAAAATATTACATTACATATTGGTAAATCATAATATTTTTTATCACTATAACTATTTTTCTTAATTGTTATTTTATTAGAAATATAAGCAACTTTTTTAATTTTTTCTAAATGCTCAAGGTCTTTTGACGTAATTACAATATGTCTTCCATCTTTGTTAAGATTTCCATCTGTAGATATGTATCCAATAAGATACCAAAGTACCTCAGGTTTTATCTTTTTAATTTCTATCATTTTACGGGAGGCGTAGGCCGGGATCGGACCGGCGCATAACAGTTTTGCAGACTGTCGCGTTAACCAACTTCGCCACTACGCCTTTTTTTCCTCAGGAACTATTCCGACTTTAACCGCTATCTCATCTATCTTTTGTCTGTTTTTCTCTCCTAAATCATACACGAAATCTATGAATGGAATTCTGCCAAGACGGGACTTTCCTTTGATATATTCTCTGATTTCACTTCTTTTTCTCTTAAGGAAATCTATTACAGCATCACGCTTAGTATCTGGTAGGGAAGTGATGAAAAATAATGCAGAGTTATCAGTATAATCAAACTTTATATTCGTAATAGTAATAAGGGATGAGCCAGATGATTCACGAGCAATATACTCAGAGGCTAATTCTCTGAGAATTTCTGATATTCTTCCATTTTTTATTTCTGAATTTCTGGTACTCATAGTAGAGTATTATACACAAAAACAGCTTTTTAGCTATTTTTCAACTTATTTTTCAACTGTTATAAAACACTGGATTTTATCTCCGTAAGCTATCTCAATCTTTGATTCTACTAATAATCCACATTCGAAACCTTCTGCCACTTCATCAGCTCTTTTTTTACTTTGCTGTAATTCACGGATTTTTCCTCTACCTATTTCTAAATCACGTCTTAATATCTTTACATCACTGCCGATCTTTATATATCCCTCCTGAACTTTTCCGCCAATGACCTGTTTGTCTTTCTCTTTACTAAAGGTTTGCAAGACTTTAAGTATTCCCGTACTCTCCTCAACCTTAATCTTCGGCTTTCTATCTATCTTAAGATTTGCTAGAAATTCTACGAGATTGTAGATAATATCCCAAGTCTTAACTTTAACGTTAAATCTTTCTACTATTCCACCAGCACGAGAATCGACTTTAACATTGAAGCCGATAAGTAAAGTTTCTGGATCTGCTACTGCAGTTTTCACATCTGTCTCAGAAATATCACCGACGCCTTCGTATAGAATTTTAAAGACGACACCGTTCTCTGGGAATTTAGACATTTCTTTTCTAATTCCTTCTATACTCCCAACAGTATCTGCTTTAATAATTAAAGGCAAAGTCACTGACAAACTTTTCTCTAGTCCACCGGCAGTAGCAAATTCAGCCTGCTTATCATTGATATTTGTACTTCTAGAATTTCTAAATTTATTTTCTTTGTTTAATTCTTCTGCTAGTTCCTTTGCTTTTTCTGCTTCTTTTTTAGAATTAAATGATTCAAAGATGGAGCCGAGCTCAGGAATTTTGTCGAAGCCAATCACTGTAGCTGGTCTTCCAGGCTTTGCTTCTTTGATAGGTCTTCCGTAACAGTTTTCAAATATTCTGATAGGGGATATCGCATCATTCGCTACTATATACATTCCTGAAGATAAAGTCCCTTCTTTAATTATTAAAGTCGCAGCGATACCTTTCTTTTGATCGAGATGGGCTTCCACTATAATTCCTTTAGCGGGAACATTTTCGTCAGACTTTAATTCTGCCATTTCTGCCATTAGAATAATTAAGTCTAGGAGATCAGACACTCCTTCACCTGTGATAGATGAAATAGGGACAAAAGGAATGTCACCACCGAGTCCTTCTAAATAAATTCCGTTTTCTACGAGAGACATTTTGGTCTTCTCAACATTTGCACTAGGCTTATCTATTTTTGTAATAGCGACGATATAAGGAATATTTGCTTTTGTAATAGTTTCGAAAGCTTCTTTTGTTTGAGGTTTAAATCCATCTTCTGCTGAGACTATTAAGATGGCAATGTCGGCTGCCGAAGCACCACGAGTTCGAATGCCCGAGAAAGCTGAGTGGCCGGGTGTATCTAGGAATGTTATAAGTCCGCTTTTTCCTCCGCCTTTGCCTTCTTCTGGAATATGAGCCACTTCATAAGCGCCTAAATGCTGTGTGATACCACCAGCTTCTTTTTCAGTAATATTTGATTTGCGTATATAGTCTAAGAGTGTGGATTTGCCATGGTCAATATGCCCCATGATTACAACCACTGGAGGACGTGATTTGAGTTTTGTCTTTGTATTGGTTGGTATTGCCATAATTTACTATAACAATACAAGAAAATCACTAAATTAGCAATTATTTTTTATAAAACAGATATTATTTACCAGCCATCTGCTTAGCTTTTTTCAGAGCGTCACTTTCTTCTTCTGTTAATTCGAATTCTGAAAGATTCTTTTTTATAGGTTTTGAGAATATGCTTACATGTTCTCGAGTGTATAGACTTGAGATTATTACTCCGTCTCCTTCTTCATTTACAAAAGCTGTGGCGAAGCTTTGGTTTCCTCCAGAGCCTGTTCCTTTAAAAGGATTAAATCTCACGGTATGTACTCCGCGTACTGAACCTTTAAGACGTCCCTCGACATTTTCTAAATAATTTTCTGTATTTCTTTTGAAATTATAAATTTCTTCGAGACTTTTTTTAATATCGGCAATTCCACTTTCAATATTTTTTGCACCACCTGCACCGAGAAGCTTTCTAATTCTTAAATTTAAATTTAATATTAGAAATACCAGAATTAAAATAATAATTCCAAGTGACCCGAGTGAAATAAAATAAATATTTGTATCCATAGATGAATTATACAAATTTGTAGCGAAAGTAGCTAATGTAAAAGTTGGGGAATAAAAAGAGTCTCGCCGAACAACGTGTGACGAGACCCAATTTCGATACGGTTTATTCAACCGTTTGCTGTGGGGCAATTTACTAACCCCAGAGCAGAAAGAACATTGAAATGGTATTTGAACTTTTCTGATTCCTCATGATATAGGTGTATTATGTGTACGGCCACTTTCTCCAGAATCTCTTTTTCCCACGCTGAGGTGTGATTAAAAGACCCCGTGTGTGTCTCTAAAACGGCCAGAGCTTCGCTGAAATTTTCGACATTGTGCTTCGACGATTCCATGCTGTACGCCCATAGAAATGGGAGTACAGCTGATAGAATGAAAACTAGAAGCTGGATCACCCAGATAATTGTTGGCAGATCAAGATGTAAAGATGACGTTACTATATACTGAACGGTACCAAAAACTGTAATCAGTACAGCAGTTATCTTTTTCTTCTTGTTATAATTCAGTAGTCTGAACGAGTCTTCGATGGGGTTATTGACCCCGTAGTGTCTGGCCCAATTTCGGGCCAGATCATGAATAGCTGGAGGTAGATCTTTTTCAAGGAGGTTTATTGAATTTTTAATTGCCATTACCCTTTCTCTCTATATAATGGTACTTTTTTGTGCAAAGTCAAGGGTTTTTGGGTGTTGAAATGTGTCGAGATATGGCATTTGTTTATAAAAAAGTGGCAAAAAATCCGAATACCGTATAATATAGTTTATATATGTTAAATATTGCTAAAATATTAAAAATTAGTAAGAAAAGAAAATATTTAGATTACGCATCACTTACACCTATAAGTAAAGGTGTGCAGAAAGAAACGTTTAAATATATGGCAGATTCCTTTGCAAATCCTTCTTCTATACATAAAGAGGGACTTTTTGCGCTACGAGCCTTAAATTCTTCAAGAGAGAAGACAGCGAAGTCTATTAAAGCACATAGTGATGAGATTGTATTTACAGCTAGCGGAACGGAATCAAATAATTTAGCGATACTTGGTTTAGCAGAAGAAAATCTCAAACAGGGGATAGATTATAAAAATCAGCACTATATAACATCGGCTATTGAACATTCATCGGTACTGGGAACTTTTAAAGCTTTAGAAAAAATGGGTGCAAAAGTTTCGTATATTACCGTAAATGAAAATGGAGAAATAGATTTGGGCCTGTTAAAAAAATCTCTTAATAAAGACACAGTGCTGGTCTCAGTCATGATGGTTAATAACGAAACTGGCGTAATAGAAAAAATAAAAGATATTTCTAAAATAATTCGTGATTACAATAAAGCAAATTCAAATTCAAATTTAAATCCAAATCTAAATTTAAATCCAAATTCAAAAGTCCTTCTTCATACAGATGCCAGCCAGGCTTTCCTATATTCAGATATAGATGTGAGCAAAACGAATATTGATTTACTAACTTTAGATGCTCATAAAGTTTATGGGCCACGCGGTGTTGGAATGCTATATATAAAAAGAGATGTGAAAATATCCCCAATAATATTCGGTGGTGGGCAGGAGGGTAATATTCGCTCAGGTACCGAGAACGTACCCGGTATTGCAGGTCTCGCTTTTGCCCTCGAAGAAGCAGAGAAAAATAGAAAGATAGAATCAGAAAGAATTTTAAAAATCAGAAACACTTTCGAAGAGA
>JAUSHF010000017.1 GCA_030648705.1 bacterium | reverse complement strand
CTGAGACACCACTTTTTATAAAATCAAATGCTTTATATGGAATAGACAAAGCAAAAAACGCAATTCGTCAGAAAGGATACTCAGTACTGGTAGAGGGTCAAATGGATCTTATAATGTCACATCAGGCAGGTTTTAAAAATGTCATTGCAGGCTCTGGAACAGCTTTAGGAAGCGGTAATAGCTTCGAAGTGATAAGAAGATTGTCTAATAACATTATATTCGTCTACGACGCAGATCCAGCGGGTGAAAAGGCGGCGGAAAGAAGTGCCGACATTGCTTTAGGTTTGGGAATGGATGTGAAAATAGCTTGCTTGCCAGATGGATTAGATCCAGCGGATGCGATATTAAAAGATGTAGAAATTTGGAGAGATGCTTTAAAAAATGCAAAGCATGTAGTGGAATTTGTACTAGATGGTGTGATTAAAAGTTCACCCGATGAAAGGCGTACGGCGCGTTCGGTCGTGGAGAAAGTTTTGCCTTTCGTGGCACGCTTAGACAAATCCTCCGAACAGTCCCACTTCCTAAAAATCATTAAAGAAAAAACTGGCATATCAGAGAGCGCTCTTGGCGATGATTTAAGATCTGTGATTAGAAAGGGTCGCGCAGATGCTTTCGCAAAGAAAACAGGCATAGAAAGTCCACCAATTAGAAATTCCGCTTCAGGTCTGGGATCGGCTCACGGTTCGGCTGGCTCGTCCTCCGCCTCTGCTTCGGCGATTTCCGCTCCCACCCGCAACGACTCTATCCTAAGAAAAGCAGTCGGATTATATTTCTGGCAAAAATCTTCAAAAAAGGATTTAGAAAATCCCCCAGAAAAATATTTTGACTTTGAAAATTTTGCAAAAAAGCTTTCGGAAATACTCGAAAAAAATTTGGAAGATATAATAAAAGAAGTGAAGACAGATGAGTCAGCTTTAGCGTTTGAGGCGGAGGCTTTCTATGCAAATTCGAGAAGTGTAGAGGAAGAAGCTTCGAATTTACTTTTAATTCTCGAAGAAGATGTTTTGAAACAAAATTTAACTAAAATGATGAAAGAAATATCCGAGGCTGAACGTACTAAAGACGAAGCTAATATCGGTGATTTATCAAAAAAATGGCAAATAACCGCCAAGAAAATCACTGAGATAGGGAAAAAATTAAATAGGTGAATAAACTTTTAATAAATAAGTGTCTAATCGTGATGTGTCCTTAAAGTAAGCCCGTGCCAGATAAAGCTCACAGGTCTTGATTTTAGCTTGTTTTTAGACTTGAAATACTGTATTATTTAGGAATATTATAAATTAATGTTCATTTCGTGGTTAAAACCACCTTTTTTGTTACGTTATCATTTATAACAGCAGTTGTTTTTATATAATTGGATAAACTTAGATGATAAAGATGATTAAAGTTCGTGTTCGATAAATATAAATTTTTAAAAAAATGAAAAAAAATTCTAAAAAGACAAAAAAAATAGTAGCAAAGAAAAAGCAGAAAATCGTTAAAGTAAAGAAGGTTGTTAAAGTTACTAAGAAAGCTACAAAAATTTCTAAGAATAGCTCAAAGTCTAAATCTCTAGTAAAGGGAAAGACTTCAAAGAAATCATCAGCTCCAGCTTCAAAAAAATCTTTAAATCATAAGAAAGAATTTGAAACAAAAGCAAATCGTCTCATAGCTAAAGGTCGTGAAAGAGGTTTCGTTACTTATGACGAGATTCTTAAAGAATTTCCAAACATTGAGACAGATGTTATTTTCCTAGAAGATTTGTACACTAAATTTACTACTACTGGTATAGATGTTCTCGAAGGAGGAGGTCTCATAGATGTGGATGCAGAAGAAAATAAAAAGTATTCATACGGAGGTAGAAGTGATGGGAGCTATGACTCCATTCAGATTTATCTTAAAGAGATAGGTCAGTATCCACTCGTATCAGCTAGTGATGAGAAGGATCTCGCTCGTAGAATTGAAAAAGGTGATGAAGAGGCAAAAGGACTTCTAGCGAAGGCAAATCTTCGTCTAGTGGTTTCTATTGCAAAGAAATACGTCGGTCGTTCTGCTGATTTGACCTTACTCGATCTTATTCAGGAAGGAAACCTCGGTCTATTTAAAGCCGTAGATAAATTCGACTGGACAAAAGGATATAAATTCTCTACGTATGCTACATGGTGGATTCGTCAGGCTATTACTCGTGCACTAGCAGATCAGTCCAGAACTATTCGCGTGCCAGTTCACATGGTAGAAACTATTGCGAAGTATAAACAAGTTGTAAGACGCCTATCTCAGGATCTCGGCCGTGAACCTTTGCCTGAGGAAATAGCGGTGGAAATGGGTCTTGAAGTGGAAAAAGTCTATCAAATTGAAAAGATTGATCAGGATACTATATCATTAGAAAGTCCCGTCGGTGAAGACAGTGGTGACGAACGCTCTACTCTAGGAGATTTCTTAGCTGATGATAAGATTGCTACTCCAGATCAGGAAGCTTCACGCAGAATTCTTAAAGATCAGCTTGGCGAATTACTAAGCGAGCTTTCTGAAAAGGAAAGAAAAATTCTAGAAATGCGTCACGGATTACTCGACGGCATTACTCATACTTTAGAAGAGGTAGGTAAGGAATTCGGCGTTACTCGCGAAAGAATCAGACAGATAGAAGCGAAGGCACATATAAAGATTCGTCAGCATGAGAAAGTGAATCGCTTAAAAAATTACTAAATAGTTTTTAAATTACTAAGGCTGTTTTGTTCTATTCATATAGAGTATCTTTAATTTATCTAATCCACGATGAAGCTGTACGGCGGCCGTGCTATTAGACGTTAATGTTAACTTAGAAATTTCACTTAAAGAAAGATTTTTTTCGTATTTCATTTGCATTATTTTTATATATTTTTTAGGAAGTTTTCTGATTAATTTAATGGCTGATTCGCCGTCTAAGAAATCTAACATTTTTTCTGAATCATCATTATTAATATTTGGTTCATATCCATTATCTAATAATAGATCTAGAGAGAATGACTTATTTTTCCTGTAATTATCAATGATAAGATTATTTAAAATATGATATAAAAAAGATTTCATCTGTAGTACTTCTCCTCCTTTTTGCAAATAATTCCACATTTTCATAAATGTGTCCTGAACGAGATCTTCTCCTAGAGAATGATCACTTACTTTAAAATAAGCATAGGAATTAAGGGCCTTTTCGTAATCATGATACGCTAAAGATAAAAATGCATTACTCAATATTTGTTGCTTTACATTATTCATAGTCAATTTTAAAATAAATTTTTTTAAAAATTAATTTGTCTATTTTTTAGATGAGTAATTTCCAAAGAATATACCCACAACTAGTGCCATTATAACGGCGATGATTATTGTGAGTATGGAGAAATTATTTTGTGGTGATTTTGAAATAGGTGTATTGGGTATATCATCGGTAATGACGGTATCGTTTGTATCATTTTTAATATCTACCTTATCTGATTCTATTACTGTCACAGTTCCTTCATTCAGTGCGAGAGCAGAAGTTCCTTTATATGAATTATAATATCCAACTCTATTTAGACTATCTAGATTTGCAACAATATTTAAGGTTTCATTTATATATCCACCCTCCCAGCAGTCTCCTTTAGTAGAAAGTAGTAGAATCATTTTTTTATTAAATCCTGGGATTGCATATCCAGCAAAAGTGAAAGGTTGTTCCAGATTACATCCTTTTATAGGCAAATCAGCGATTTTTTTATCGTTTTGATATACAAACGCTATGAAGTTAGCGCTCTCAATCATAGTTTCATCTCCACTAAATTTTTTATAATCTACAAAATTTACATCAATGGAAATTTTGTTTGTTTTTAAATTTATAGGTGTTAAATCTTTAAAACCATTAGTAAGCTCGCTTATTT
>JAUSHF010000052.1 GCA_030648705.1 bacterium | reverse complement strand
ATCGTGGGAGGAAGGTGAGGATGACGCCAGGTCAGCATGGCCCTCTGATACCCTGGGCTACACACGTGATACAATCGCCGGTACAACGGGACGCAATATCGTAAAAGATGGAGCAAATCCCTATAAGTCGGCGCCAGTTCGGATTGAGGTCTGCAACTCGACCTCATGAAGCCGGAATCGCTAGTAATCGCGGGTCAGCTATACCGCGGTGAATACGTTCTCAAGTCTTGTACTCAGAATTAAAGGCGCTGGGCAGGTAATAAATCTAAATCGTTAAAATCGATTCCTAATGATCTAGCTGATTATTAGAGTAGTGAAAGGGTAGGTCTAAGACCGTGAGGTGTAGACTGAAGGATCCTAGTAACAAAAAGCAGTCCGTTCAAAAAAAAGAGGTATGCGACCCATAGGGTGAGTTATGGGGAAGCATCTAGAAAAACCTAGAATGGAATGCAAGGAACAGAATTATTACTGACCCCAGGAGATCTCATAATATAAAAAACAAATTAAGTATTATGAGAAGTCAGCTGCGTTATAGTACTATGCGTCAACTTAATGTATAATTAAGTACACGTATGGGAAGGACAAAACCAAAAGTTTCAGAAGACTATATTGTTGGATTAACTGATGGAGAAGGATGTTTTTATATAAACATCTGGAAATCTTCTAGTTATAAAGCAGGATATTGTATTCAAATGCATTTTTATATAAAAATGCAGGAAAAAGACAAACCTTTGCTTGATAAAGTCAAAAACACTCTAAATTGTGGTGCGGTTTACTTTCAAAAAGAAAAACGCATTAACCATTGTCAGTGTTACAGATATACAGTTAGCTCATATAAAGATATTTTAGGAGTAATTATTCCTTTTTTCCAAAGTCATCCTTTACAAAGTGTGACTAAGAAGAAAAGTTTTGAATTTTTCTGTAAGATAGCCAAACTTGTTCAGTCAGGTGAACATCTTACAAAAGAAGGAATGATTAAAATTAAAATATTAAAATCCGAAATGAATAAAAAAGCTTTTGGGATCGCGTAGTGCGGGAAATCCGCTCGCTACGTGGGGAGGCGAAATTATTGTTTGATTATCGCAATCCGCCCGTCAACTCAAGGGAGTTGGGAATACCCGAAATCCATCTTTATGGTGGCCTAAGGTAAGCTCAATGACAGGGAGTAAGTCGTAACAAGGCACGGGTAGCGGAAGCTGCTCGTGGATTATTTCAAGTGAAAAAAACGTATTTGCACTTCGGTGCAGATACTTAGTGAGTCGATTATATACCTAGTATATAGGATGATGACTGTATACATCCTAAAAAACAGTTCTCGGCCGATGGTGATCATCGGCAAAACATGGGCTTTTACTTAAGTAAAGCTCATGGGGTGAATGGAACAAAATAAAGGATTAAGTTGCATATTCAATACTGTAAATCAACATTAAAAAACCGCCGTAAAAGGCGGTTTTTTAATGATTATTTGAGCTATTGACTTAGTTTTATAACTGATATATAATATTAGTCGGAAAGGTTAAATCCGAACTATGAAAAATCACCATACCGAAGTTGAATCCGTTTACTGTCGGGAAACGAAAGCTGATCGATGGATTAAGAAACCATCTGTCCTCATTCCGATTCTGATTGTGATCGGTGTTCTATCGTACTGTCTCTTCGCCCACACTTTCTGGCGTCTGTTTGATCGCTAGGGTGGAAAAGAAGAGATCGTAAGAGCGCTGTGTAGAAGAAATTCTGCCAGCGCTTTTTGTTGGGCTAGTTTTTATAGTTTTTGTTTGCTCTTAAAGACTTTTTTTGATATAGTGACACTTACATAAGTTTTAAACAGCTTATTAATAGTTGGTAGGGGTTTATATATATGGTTTATATATATTATGCGCGCGTAGCTCAGTTGGTAGAGCATACGACTGATACTCGTAGGGTCCCAGGTTCGAATCCTGGCGCGCGCACTAGATACGATTATATAAAATATAAAAAACGTATTTATTATTTATTTTAAATATTATGAAATTAGGAAAAAAAACCAAGATTGTTTGTACTATAGGTCCAGTCACAGAAAAAGTGGACTCAATGATAAAGTTAATAGATGCAGGAATGAACGTTATGCGTTTAAACTTTTCTCATGGAGATTTCGCGGAACATCAGAATAGAATAGAGAATCTTAAAGAAGCTACGAAGAAAACAGGTAAGATGGTAGCTGTAATGCAGGATTTGGGAGGTCCAAAAATTAGAATTGGTGAATTTGAGAATGGAATGATTACTCTTAAGGCAGGAGAAACTTTTATATTAACTACAGAAGAAGGAGTTGTCGGAAATGAAAAGAGAGTATTTGTAAATTATCCTCTATTACCCAAAGAAGTTAAGATTGGTGGTTTGATAATGCTTCACGATGGTACAAAGAAATTAGAAGTTACTTCTATTAAAGGAAAGGATGTTATTTGTAAAGTTATTATCGGAGGAGATATAAAGAGTAGAAGAGGCGTGAATCTTCCAGGAGCAAATCTATCCATCAGCTCCATTACAGAAAAAGATAGAAAAGATTTAGAATTCGGTATAAAAAACGAAGTTGATTTTATTGCCCTATCTTTCGTTAGAAAGTCGGATGATATTAAAGAATTGAGAGCTATACTCAAGAAAGCAAATTCTGAAGCTAAAATAGTTGCTAAGATAGAAACTCCAGAAGCTTTAGAAAACATTGATGATATTTTAGAACAAGCGGATGTACTTATGGTAGCTAGAGGAGACTTGGCTATAGAAATACCAGCAGAAGATGTACCATTAGTTCAAAAGACTTTGATATCTAAAGCACACGCTTATGGAAAGCCTATTATTGTGGCTACACAGATGCTAGAGTCTATGATTAAGAGTCCTGTTCCTACTAGAGCTGAAGTATCAGATGTGGCTAATGCTATATTGGACGGTACAGATGCGATCATGCTTTCAGAAGAAACTACTCTAGGTCAGTATCCTGTGGAAGCTGTTACTATGATGTCTAAGATCGCTATGAAGATTGAAAAAGAAATTACTGCTCAAGGAATTATAAATAGCGCAGATGACTATTATAGTGTCAGTGACGTGGTGTCGTGTGGTGCGGTGAGAACAGCACAGGAATTAGAGGCAAAATACGTAGTGGCTCTAACTCTTACGGGTAGAACTGCCCGCTTCATAGCTCGTCATCGTCCTATACAGCAAATCATTGCTCTTATTCCAGACGAGGCTTATGCTAGAAAATTAATGTTAGTGTACGGATGTTATCCTGTGGTAACACCTATGATTAAGACTTTTGATAAAGCTTCTGTAGTTATTAGAAAATTATTAAAGGAAGAAGGTTTAGCAAAAGAGGGAGATAAGGTGGTAGTAGTGGCAGGAATTCCAGTAGGAAAGATAAATGAGACGAATGCGATGTATGTGGAGACAATCTAGAGATAAAATATTTATGAAGTTTTTGTGAACTGTGGATTTCCGAAGTGATATGTCACTGGTATAATAGTATCACCATGGAACAAATACAAAAGTACGTACTTAGAGATAGTGATCTACTTTTTACTTCTAATAAGAGTAAACAGTACATATTGAAGATTAGAGATTTGCCTACAGATGATAGACCTCGGGAGAAGATGCTCGAACACGGCCCGACTATATTATCTACCAGTGAATTATTAGCCGTAATCTTAGGGACTGGCACTAAGACTGAGGGTGTCTTAGAAATGTCAGCTAGGATTATGAAGGAGTATGGTGAGAAGAGTATAATATCAGAAGTTAACGCTAATACGCTATCTAAGAATTTAGATATTCCTATTACGAAAGCTTGTCAGATAGTAGCTTGCGGTGAGCTTGGTAGGAGGTTCTATAAACGTCAGGAGGGTGGATTAGCTACTATACGTAATGCGAACGATGTATACGAGTATTTAAAGGATATGCGTTCTTTGCCTAAAGAACAGCTTAGGGGAATATATTTAAATACTCATAATAAAGTTATTCATGATGAAGTGATATCTATGGGTACTATAAACTCTAATATAGTACATCCTAGAGAAGTATTTCGTCCTGCTATAGAGTACGGAGCTGTGGCTATGATTCTGGCTCATAATCATCCATCGGGTGTAGCTAGTCCTAGCGATAAAGATTTAGAGATCACAGAACAGTTAATTAAAGCGGGTAAGATTATAGGTATACATCTATTAGATCATGTAATAGTAGCTAAGGAAGGATTTATTAGTATTAATGCAAAATATGATGATTGATAAAAAAGATTTATCTTATAGTATTGAGAGTTTAAAGACATATGACTGTACAGGTTCAGTATATGGATTTGTAGCAGATTATCCGAGGGGAAGTGTATTAGAGAATTATAAAAAAGACATACATATCATGCTGATGGGTAGACTTAATTCTTTTATGTCTTCAAATGAATGCGATGAAGAAACTCCGATTAAATTACGAAATTTACTCGAAGAAATTATAAAAGTCCAGTTATTATTAAATTGTAGTAAAGATGAATGATAAACCTATTACACTTACAGAGTTTCTCAGGAAATTACCGCCAATAACTTTAGTGGGTGTAATGGGTGTTTGTGGAAAGAGTACTACTTTATCCGCTTTAGTACAGATTTTTAAGAATGCTAAGGATACAGTAGGGGGGAAGTTTATGGTTGTGGATTTAAGTAGAGAAGATTTATTTGAATCCTATCTTAAAGATATTAGAAGAGATAATATTATCATTACAAAGATAGATGCTGAATATATGGAGGAGTTAGATAAATCCGGTATCATTCCGCATATATCTGTATTTACAAATATAGTAGATATTAAACCATATAAGAATCTCTTAAAGAATCTTACTTATACGAATTATGTAATAGGTACAGATGATGCTATAGATCAAATTAAAAAGGAGATTAAGGAGTCTATTCATGGAAAAATGATTAGGACGGGGGTGGGTATTTTACCTAAAGGTTTGAAACTATCGGATCTTTCTTATCACTTTAGAGAAGATATCTCTTTGGCGGTTAGAGTGGCAGAAATATTTGAAATTCCTCATCAGACTATTATAAATACTTTATCTGATTTTAAGGGTTTGCCTGGTAGATTGGAATACATAAAAAAGATTAAAGAAGTGTCGTATGTAAATGATGCACATTCAGAATGCTTCATGGCACTATCCGTAGCATTACCTTATGTGTCGAATTATAAAAATGCAGTGTTAATATTTGGAGGGAATGAAAATGACTATGATTCAGAAATTCAAATAGAAAAGCTTGTGCAGTACTGTCATACATTCGTGGTAATTCCTGGTAGTGGGAGTCAGAAAATATATAAAAATATACTAAATAGAGATGACATAGTGTCTATATATGCCGAAGATGTTAAAGATGCTGTCGCGAAAGCGCATGATAGAGCGGGAAAGGGTGATGTAGTAATTTTCAGCCCAGGATTCTGTACAAATCGCGTATGTGGCAATAGAGATGAGAGAAGCGAAAAGTTTTTAGAGGCACTCAGGAAATTGTAAGCTACGATTTTTCTTAAATTAAAAAAATTTTTTGGATCATCTATCTTCCAGATATGATACAGAGAATATTTCCTGTCCATTCTTTACCAGAAGATATCGCCTTCAATAGTCCAGCAAAAGATAATGCCATATTCGCGTTTACTTCGGTGTCGAGCTCTTTAGAGAGTAATTCTCGGGCTTCTTTGATTTGTTTTTCATTTGGAATCCAGCCTGAACCACCACTTCTTTTCACCGCTTTTATTAAGTCATCTTTTCTGAAAGCTACTTTATCTACTATTGCTTTTGCTTCTGATTTTTCAAACGTCTTCTCAGAAATGTTTTGAGAAAAGTCTTTATCAAATTCTTTAGCTATAGGATGACAGCTTACCGTTTGAACAATATGAATTTCTGCTTTATTTCCTAAATTATTAAATTCATTTGCTATACCTAAAGCTGATGTACCTGATGATACGGCTATAAACACAGCGCTAAGATTTGGAACCTTAGAAATTTCTTTAGCTAGATTAGAATATCCGACGAGGGCGAGGGGATTAGTGGATTGCCTTAGAGAATATACACCAGCTTTTTCATCTCCCATTTTTTCTTTTTCTAAGAGAGATTGTAACGGGCGAACAGATTCTGTTACCTTGATATTTTCCTGATCACTTTTCTCTGTATTCATTAAAATATTTTTCTTTTCTGATTCGATGTTTTTTCCTACGAATATTTCAAGGTTGATTTTCTGGTCCAGATCTCTAGTCTTATTTAATTCAGATATGTATTTAGCAGAAGCGATACCCGCATTTCCGGAAGAGGATATGGCGAAGGATATTTTCTGACCTTCGGGTGTTGAAATAATAGCGGAGTCTATCATATGCGGCAAAGAGCGACCCTTGTGCGAGCCTAATGGGTGTTTATCCTCTCTCTTAAAGAAAAGGCCTTTTAAAGCGTATTTTGAGGCTAAATTAGGCATTTCTTCTGTCGGTGTGACATTGTTTATATCCATATGTATATATTATCTTTTTTTAGGTATAATACAAATAATCGAAAGTGTTAATATGTTTGAAGTTTAAAAAAATTAAAAATTAATTAAAAAATTTATGAATAAAAATTGCGTATGTCCAGAGTGTAAAAATGAAGTTGATTTGTCGAAATATCCAAATTTAGAGGTCGGTAATGTTATCGAATGTCAGATGTGCGGGGTCACTTTAGAAGTTAAGAATATAAATGAGGGGAAGGTGGAGACGGAGATAGTAGATGAAGGTAAATAATCGAACATTCGAATTATCGAATTATTTGACCCAGAACTAGATATAGAGTATATTCAAATCAGAGAAAGGAAAAGTTCAGTATGAAGAAAATAAAAATCACTGCGATACTTTTTGCGCCAGCAAATCTTCTATATATTGGCGGGACTAATTTACCTATACTTACTTACAAACATGCCATTAGTGAAAGTAGTCTATCGACACAGGTCTTTGGTTTGATTAGTGGTTATGTCACGGTGGGTGGTGAGACTTGTCAGATCAGTGGGGCATATCAAAGGACGAGAGATATTGTTCTTCGTGGTGGTATGAATTCGATTGACAAGAAATACATTAGGAATCTTTTGCGTAAGGGTTGGGTTTTGAGTGTAGAAGGTGCAAAACATCATAATATCAAAATCCCCTAATGATTATTTTTTCGAAATCCGCGTGCTTGTCATCACGCGGATTTTACTTATTATTTTTTAATTTCGAAACAGTCTCTTCTATCATATTTCGGAATCCGTGGGCGCCCAGAAAAGCGATAATATCTTCATCTTTAGAATTTTCTATTAAATACTCGACTAGAGAATTGTCATCATCTATATATTTAGAATTTTTATGAGTTTTTGAAATTATCTGATTTAATTCCTCACCGTCTATTGGAGTATTCTCATCAGAACTGATTTTCAATTTAGTGAGGCGGGGGATTATGACTTCATCTGCGAATTTGAAAGCATTATCATATTTATGCACAATCTCTCTTCTTCTGGCACCAATATTCGGTTCAAAGACTACGGTTATTTTTCCTTTGTAAATTTTTCTTAAACTTTCGAGAACAGAATTTGCTTTCTCTGGAGAGTGAGCAATATCATCAAATACAGTGATTTTTTTACTGGCACCTTCTCCCTCAAATCTTTTTTCTAACCTTCTTTTTAATCCTTTAAATTCGCGAATAGCGCTAACAACATCATCGGTGACTATTCCTAAAGAACTCGCCATTGCAAACGCACCAGTAATATTCTCAGCCTGAAACTCGCCAATCATTGGTGATATTATTTCGTAACATTTTCTATCGTTTTCTATAGTAAAATGCAAACCGTTTTTATTTTGTTCTACACCATAATAACCATAATCTACACCGTCGTATTTTTTTCCATATGTCACTGAATGACCAGAATAATTATTTAAAATTTTATTTGCACCTGTATGATCTTTGCAATAAACTATTAGACCATCTTCAGGAATATCAGAAACTAACTTATTAAAAACAGCGAAATAAGATTCTTCGGTGGGATATAAATCTGCATGATCCCACGATACAGCACTTAATAATAGGTGAGTGGGTTTATAGTAAAAAAATTTAGGATTATTATCTGTCGGAGAACTCTTATATTCATCTCCTTCGAATACACTCCATTTACTATCAGTTAACTTTGCGGAGGATTCATGAGATAAAGAAATTCCGCCGAACATATATGTAGGATTGTAATTTGCTTTTTCTAGTATAAAAGAAAGTAGGGTAGAGGAAGAAGTTTTGCCCCAAGTTCCTGCACAGACTATTGATTTCTCTTTAACGAAAAATTCTCCGATCGCTTCTGCAAATGAATATGTTTTTATGTTTTTCTCCTTAGCATAAATAGTTTCTGGATTTGCGCTTCCTGAAGCTGTGCCGATAATAATAATATCTGGGTCGCCTCCCTCGGACATTTTTTCTGGATGCCATCCCGCATAGAAATTTATACCAGTCTTCTCAAGTTCAGTAGATACTGGTGGATAAAAGCCTTTATCACTGCCAGAGACTTTAATACCTTTATTATGAAAAGCTATCGCTAAAGCACTAGTAGCTACACCGCAAATTCCGATTACATGCACCTTCTTAACTGTGTTTATATCCATAAAAACAAGTATAGCTTAAAAAAGACATTTGGTAAAAAACAATCAACAAAATAATCGACGGAATGATTGGCAAAATAATACAAGTAGCTACGAAATAATACCAGTTATTTATAAATACTATGATCTCCGATCTTTAAAAAATGCACAGTATCTTTCTTACCAAATTCAAAAACAATTCTGATTTCGTAATCTACAGAAAAAGAAAAATAATCAGCGAGGATGCCGTTAAGTTTATGTGTCTTTAGAGAGGGGTGCTTGTGATTTTTCTTGAAATTATCTATTTTCTTTTTGGCTATCTTTTGTATTTTTGAGTCCAAAGATTCAAATTGGGAAATAAATTTTTCAGAATATATGATGCTAAGCATTTTTTCTGTGTTTTAGAATATCCTTTAGACTACCAGAATAGGAAACACCTTCTTTGATTTGGCGGGACGCTTCTAAAATATCATTAATTTCTGTCTGTTCTCGCATTTTACGAATAGCTTTTCTGATAGCTTGAGCACGGTTCTCAGCTTCGCCAGAGAGTATTATTCTGTCGACGAATTCAAGTAAATCCTTAGGCATAGGTACGGATATGGTAGTCATATAAAATAAGTTAGATTAGTAATGTATGATAATATCATATATCATCATATATGATAAGTCAATCAGAAAAAACGGCACCGAAATCGTTATAAAACATTTTTTATAAAAAATTCATAAAGTTTCTATTTCTCGTACATGTATATATGATATACTCTTTCTTATGACACAGAAGGAGGCGCTCGATGTATTAAAGATGGGTAACAATGTTTTTTTAACTGGTCCTGCGGGATCTGGTAAGACTTTTGTGCTTAATCAGTATATAGATTATCTTCGTGAGTACGGAGTGAATGTGGGTATTACAGCTTCTACTGGAATAGCTGCTACACATATGGGTGGAACTACTATCCATTCGTGGAGTGGACTCGGTATAAAAAGTGGAATTTCTGAATACGATTTAAATTTATTGATGACGAAGAAACATTTGGTGAAAAATTTTGAAAAGGCAAAAGTCTTAATAATTGATGAGATCTCTATGCTAAACCATTTTCGCCTAGATTCAATAGACAGAATAGCTCGAAGATTTAAGAAAAATAAAGATTTGCCATTCGGTGGAATGCAAATAGTGCTTTGCGGAGACTTTTTTCAACTTCCACCTATTTCAGATTCTTATGACGAACCAGCGCGTTTTGCGTATCATTCAGAGTCTTGGAAAAATTCTGATTTTAAGGTTTGTTATCTAGAAGAACAATATCGTCAAAAGGATGATGGTTTTTTAAAGGTGTTAAATGATATCAGAGGAAATCGTGTGAATGAAGATACTTTGGCATGTTTAGAGAATAGACGTTTAGAAATGACTGGTATCGGTACGAATAATAGTTGGCAGAATAATTCTGAAGGTGTCGTTAGTGAGAGAACTCGTCTTTACACTCATAACGTAGACGTGGACACCTTGAATCATAAAGAGCTTAGAAAATTACTCGGCAAAGAATATGTTTTTAATATGACAGCAAGTGGTGCGAAAAATTTAGTAGAAAATTTAAAAAAGGGCTGTCTGGCTCCAGATAAACTTCTTTTAAAAATCGGTGCGCGTGTGATGTTTGTAAAAAATAATTTTGAAAAGGGATATGTGAATGGGACGCTCGGTGTGATTTCTGGCTTCAGCTCTATTAGTGGCGATCCGATAGTAGAGACTAATACTGGGGATGTTGTTATGGCTGAGAAGACTTTCTGGAGAATAGATGATGAGGGCAGTATTAAGGCCGAGATTAGGCAGTATCCTTTGCGTCTAGCATGGGCTATAACGGTCCATAAGAGCCAAGGAATGAGCTTAGATGCTGTAGACGTGGATTTATCTAGAACCTTCGAAAAAGGCATGGGATACGTGGCTTTATCGCGAGTCCGCTCTTTAGAGGGGCTTCGCTTGCTAGGTATAAATAGAATGGCTTTAGAGGTGAATTCTGAGGTGTTGGAAATAGATGAGGGGCTGAGAAATAGGTCGGATGATAATGCTGATAATCTAAATTTTTTAGGCAAAGAAAAAGTAGAAGAAATGCAAAAAGATTTTTTGCATAAGATTACAGAAGGAAGAATGCAAAAAGTGGATAAGAGAGATTTGCAAAATTTTTCTGTAATGAAGAGAGGTGAAAATATTAAAAATCGAAATTTTAAAAATTCTAAACATAATGTACTGGAAGCGCAGGTAGATACTTTAAAGCAAACAAAGAAACTCTTAGAAGAGAAAAAGTCTTTAGCAGATATGGCGCGAGAAAGGGGATTAAAAGAAGAAACAATAATAGATCATATTGAGAAAATAATTGGTATCGGTAAAAAAGATGAGGATGATGGAGTGAGTGGTGTACAGGGTATAGATAGTGTGCAGGATATTGATATTGAATATTTGAGAAGTGAAGTTCCTAGAAATCGCTTTCATGAAATAGAGATGGTGTTCGATGAACAGATGGAAGAGAATAAAGATATGCATTTAGCGCCTATTAAAAATAAGCTGGGTGCAAATGTTTCTTATAGAGATATACGTTTAGTCAGATTATTTTTAAAAAGATGATTTATCTGATATGATTAAAGGCAAATGAGACAGGAATTTATTCAAAAAATAGATGAAATTAAAGCTGAAATAGAGAAATTCGGAGTGCTGGATACTGCGCTTGTAAAGAACC
Source organism: bacterium (assembly GCA_030648705.1). Taxonomy (GTDB): domain Bacteria; phylum Patescibacteriota; class Minisyncoccia; order Phycocordibacterales; family PALSA-1337; genus JAPLZH01. The sequence continues at coordinate 3,252 of JAUSHF010000052.1, read as the reverse complement.
TTGATGATTGGTATCGTATTGAACTGACGTACACTTCTAATGCCTTAGAGGGTAATACATTAACTCGTCAAGAGACTGCACTTGTGGTGGAGAAAGACATAAGTATAGAAGGTAAACAGTTAAGAGAATTGATAGAAGCAAAGAATCATGCAGAAGCTGTGGAATTTGTCAAAGAATTTGTAAAAAATAATAAAAAATCTAGTGATATTGCTTTGGCGGTTATTTTAGATATACACAGAATTCTTTTGCAAAAAAATGACGATGTGAATGCTGGTCGTATTCGTTCTGTTCCTGTGAGAATATCGGGTTCTACTTCAGTAATGCCGAATGCGGACTCAGTATCAAAGCTTATGGAAGAATTTATGATGTGGTTAAGAGAGACTAATGATCATCCTGTATTAACGGCTATCGAGGCTCATTATCGTTTAGTGTCCATTCATCCTTTTGTGGATGGTAATGGTAGAACGGCTAGACTTTTACTTAATCTAATACTCCTTCAAAATAATTATCCTCCAGTCATTATTCACCCAGAAGATAGAAGAATTTATGTAACATCACTTGAGAAAGCTCAAACAGGAGGAAGTAAAGATGATTATGAAAAGTTTATGTTGGAAGCGGTATTAAAGTCGGCTTTGGAATATAAAAATTCAATTAAATAATTTATAAGGAAGATTTTTAAAAAAATAAATAGGGAAGAGATGGTAAAAAAGGGTTGTAAAAAAAGAGGGGCGCTCGGACGAAGTCCGAGCGCCCCCAAAGAATTAATCATAATTCAAATTCAAGCGGTACTAAGCAGGAATCTTACTCTTTCACTATCACGCCTAGAACCGTCGTAACTCAAGGAATTGGATTTGGTGCTTCCGAAATCATCATTATTGACACAGACACAATTCGGTCTGCGACCACCAAATTTGATCCCTAAATGAGCCAAAACATCGTCTTGTCCATAAAGACAGATGTTATGTAAATTCTTGCCGTGATGAAGGTGTATAAAAGGACATCTCCTACGATTACCATTCACATGACAGAAACTGATGATTTGAGATAGTGGCAATGGAACCAGACTGTTTAAAATTTGTACAGGATGGAGTCTGTTTGTGGTCATACGACTTTAATGTGGTTTGAATTTTGTGGGTTTGTGAGACTAACTATCCATTATGATTCTAACACGTTTTGTCTAAGAGGATATTCTTGACTTTATATAAATCCGTTTCCCATTTTTCACCGTCAAACCATTCCATTCCTTTGAATTGGAGTTTGTAAACATCAGAAGGTCGCTGTAGAGATCCTAAATATACATATTCTAATCCTCTATTCTTTGCATCTAACACAGCTTTAGTCATCATTCCGAGCCCAATACTCTTAGGGAGAGAATTATTTGGTATTTCTATGTCTTCTATCTTTTTCAAATCGTAGAAAGGATATGAGTAATGCATTATTTTAGAATTTTCATAACAGATTACATACCCCACAGAATTCAATGAAGAATCATTAACATTATCAAAAGTTAATAAGGAATTAAAATTACTTTTCGAACCGTCTGTCAAAATCTCTTTAATTTTTTGAGCACTCATAATACCGCTACCGAATTTTGTCTCATAGAAATCTTTTGCCATTTTACCAATACTCCAGTTATATCCATTTTTATTATCTTCTGAAGCCAAAGGAAGTGGAAGGCTAACCTTTTTCATTTCTACATTTTCAACCTTTTTTAAAATTCTTTTATTTTCACTGCTGAGATCAAAATCTGCGAGCTTCATTCTGACACTTCTGGTTTGATGCATTATATTTTTATCAATACGCGTAAAAACGAAACCATTAGAATACATCTCTTCTATTTTGGAAGGGGAATTACTGTCTATTTTTTCTATTTTCCAATTTAAATATTTCATTTTTTAAAAATTTACGAGAGTATTTTTTAACTTCTCTAGCTACTTTTTTCCATTATATTTTTAATGAAGTGCAAACCACACGCCGAGAATTACAAAGAGAAGATGGACAATCCAGAAACGCATAATAGTCTTCTCTTCACTCCAACCTATTAATTCGAAATGGTGATGTATGGGTGCCATTTTAAATATTCTACGACCGAATAATACTCTACCGATAATCTGAATTATTACTGACCATGCTTCTACATAGAACATGAAGCCGATTAGTAGTAGCGGAAGAAATTGATTAATAGCTATGGCATTAATGGCGAGGAGGGCACCGAGACCGAGAGATCCTACGTCACCCATTTGAAAACGAGCTGGTTTAATATTGAAATATGTATAGGCGATTAGAGAACCTGCTACTGTAGCATTGAGGAGTGCTAATTCATTTGATCCTGTTACTGAACTTAAAAATGCCAAAGCGCAGAATGTGGGTATGAGCATTCCTCCTGCAAGTCCATCCATCCCATCGGCTATATTTACTGCATTTGCTGTAAACATTACCAAAAAAATAATCAGAGGAACTATGAGCCAGCTAATGTCTACTAAGCCCGCGAAAGGAATGTCTATAAACTGCCAACGCTCGCCGAGTTTCCAGAAAATCCACCAAGCGGTTACACCTCCAGCTATGAATTGCAATATTAATTTTTCATGAACATGTACTCCTGTTCCAGGATTTGATCCAAGGAAAGATACTGCACGTCTAAAAATTACCCAAGGTAAAGTGATTAGTAAAAATAATCTGATAAAATAATTCTTATGAACTTTTATTAGAGTTATGGTTTGTTTGATAGATCGGAATCTGCGTTTTGTTCCGAAAATATTTAGTAAATCGTCTATACCTCCAAGGAGGGCAGAGAAAAGCATAACTCCAATAGGAACCCATGTATATGTTCGAGACCAGTTAAAAATAATAGTTATGAGAGCAACTGTAAAAATCACGACCAACCCTCCCATTACAGGAACATTGTGTTTATCCTTTCTGCTTTCTAGTGAGAGTGTGGAATCATATTTGCCATTTCTGACTATCTTATATTTATACAGAAAATGTATTAAAAAAGGCGCAAAGATGAAGGAAATTCCAGCTGCTGCCAGAGCTATACCTATCACGGAAGATAATTCTCTGCTTATGATGTCTATCGGGAAATTCATAAAATAAGATTATCACAAAATCTTTCTATAGTATAGGTTTAGAAGGTTTAAAAAATTCGACGGATTTCACATTTTGAACAAAGGAAGGCGCGGTTTTTTGTTCGGTTTTTTGTTTGCTCTATATTTTTCTCTTCCCAAATAGCATCGGTGATTTTTTGTTCTTTTT
>JAUSHF010000046.1 GCA_030648705.1 bacterium | reverse complement strand
CAAATTAGTTCGAGTTAAGGGCGATAAGCTGGAAAAACATGATCCGGATGTTATTAGTATATTTCGCAGACACGCAGAGAAAAATATCGCAGGAATGAGTGATTTTTATAAAGATGCTAAAAAGGACTCTTGGACAAAGATAATCTATGGCGATTCGTCAAAAGACAACGGGATTAAAGCAAGCTCTATTGACTGCATTATTACTTCTCCGCCATACGGCGATAGCCGTACAACTGTTGCTTATGGGCAATTCTCTCGCCTTTCGGCTCAGTGGATTGATATATTTGATGATCCAAACGATGCTTCTGGCGTAGATAATGACCTACTTGGTGGTAGAGCTACTAAAAATTTAATTCATACACTTTCATCCGGTTATCTCAAAGAATCATTAGAAAAGATTGTGAAGCAAGACGAAGCAAGAGCAAAAGATGTATTGAGCTTTAATCTTGGGCTGAACGAATGTTTGAAACAAGCCTATAGGATACTTAAACCTAAAAAGTATTTTTGCCTTGTGGTCGGCAATAGGTTAGTAAAGCAAGTTAGAATTCCAACTGATTTTATTATTGCAGAGTTAGCGGAGAAAATTGGTTTTACCTGCGAGGAAATAATTGTAAGAAATATCCCCGGCAAGAGAATGCCAATCAAAAATTCTCCAACAAACATTGTTGGCGCTTTGGAAGAAACGATGAATAAAGAAAGTATTGTTGTATTGAGGAAAAACTAGAGAATACGTTTATGCGTTTTAAACATAAGCGGAAAAGTTTTTTCAGAAAGACGAGTGAGACGAAAAGCGGAACCGTGATCATGAGGTTTCCCCGCTTTTTTTCCTGTACGGTAAACTCCAAGACGAATATCGTATTTCGACAATTTGAGAAATTGCTCTGGGTCAATATCTTTTAGCAACCACGCCTCTGTGTAATGAAAGTATTCGTGTCCTTTTTCCTTTTTACAATTAGCAAAAACAAGGATAAGTCCATTTCCAATTTTCTCAGTCGCTTTTAATAATAAAAAATCTAGCTTGTAGTATCCCAATACAGTTCTATTTTTTAGTATGAGTAATCTACCTTGTTTATAATCAACTTTACAATGAAAGCCCTGCCCATTTTTCTTTCCGTTAGTAATAGTTTGGTGAAGTATTTTATATTGCGGAAATTCGGGATCAGGATACCCAAATCTTTTTAAGATTTCCGCATTCGTAATACCTTCTGGTTTTTTCGTAAAGAGAGTCATCATGGAAGAAGTGCCAGCTCTTTGTGATTTCAATTCCATTACCCCAAAATCTGGCAAAGCGATATTATTTTCTGTAATATTTAAATAATCCTCAAGTGTTTTTCCAATTCCAGTATTATGTTTTCGGTTAGACTTGAGCCATCCCTTTTCCGATATTTTTTTCAGATCTTTTTTGATTTGCGTAAGTGTTCTTTTCTGCATATTATTTTATGAAAAAAGAAATGTCTTTTTTGTAGATAACAGCAAATTTCTTTATTTCAGCTACATCTAAACGTCTTTCCCCTGATTCGATTTTTGAAACATAAGACTGTGGTTTGCCAAGCTTGTCAGCAACATCTTGCTGGGCAAGCCCTGCATCAATACGTCCTGCCTTCAAGCGTTCTATGATATCTTTATAGTCTTTTGTGTAAACAGATTTATTCATAATTACTTATATAATATATCCTATTGCGGTATAATCCCAAATTAGGATATAACGTATCTGTGACTTTAGAGTTAATTCATTGTGGGGTAATTTGGTACTTACCCAAAGGGATTTGGCCCTTACAGGGCCAGTACCCCTCTCGTATTTTTTCGGATGAGTACATCCTCAAAAATATACTCGAGGGCTTCAAATCCCTCACGCGAGGCGCACTGCGCCTCGCTCCTACGCACAATTAAAAAATCCGCACTAGCGGATTTTTTAATTGTGCGTAGGGAGGGATTTGAACCCCCGTAGCCCATGGGGCGATAGATTTACAGTCTATTGCAATTGACCGCTCTGCCACCTACGCATTTACCTATAATTTACCTCTAAAAGGTATGCTAGGTATTCTATCACAAAATCTATTTCTGACAATTTAATCAGCACTTACTTACTTAATTGTTTAAAATTTTATCCCTTCCCGACAAAGCATCCATAATCTTTTTTCTTGAATTCTTTTTTACTTCGAAACTAAGTTCGATTTCTTTTCCAATTTCTTTTCCGATTTTCAAATCACTCTTAGCATCATTTTTTATTTTTACAATCACTGTTCCCCCACCCTTTAGATCATTACTGATTATTAAAGAAGCGAGAGGAGTTAGAATTTTGTTCTGTATTAATCTCTTAAGAGGACGAGCGCCGTACTGAGGATTATATCCTTCCTTCGCTAGATAATCTAAGACATCACCCATCATCTCTAGACTAATTCCCTTTTCAGTTAAACGCTTTCTAACTTCACCTATCTGTATATCCACTATCTTACGTATAGATTCCTGACCTAAGACGTCGAAGAGAATAATATCGTCGATACGATTTAAAAATTCTGGTCGGAAGAAATCTTTCAGAGCTTCCATAATCTTATCCTTTGCTTCACCATACTGAGCCACTTCGTCTTTATCACCAGAGAATCCGAGCTTCTGCATTTTGTCTATATACTGTGAACCAACATTCGATGTCATTATAATGACAGTATTTTTAAAGTTTACAGTGCGCCCCTTTGAATCTGTTAGGCGACCATTGTCGAGCACCTGAAGAAGTACGTTAAATACTTCTGGGTGAGCCTTCTCCACTTCATCAAACAAAATTACTGAATATGGACGGTGGCGAACCATTTCTGTGAGACCTCCACCTTCATCATATCCGACATATCCCGGAGGTGAACCTATTAATTTAGAAACTGAATGCTTCTCCATATACTCTGACATATCCACTCTGATTAGAGATTTTTCATCGTTAAAAAGAAACTCCGCCAAAGCTTTAGTAAGCTCAGTCTTTCCGACTCCTGTGGGACCTAAAAAGAGGAATGAACCGATGGGCTTATTAGGATCTGCAATACCGGCTCTGGATCTCTTTATAGTATCTGCAATTTTCTTCACCGCTTCATTCTGACCCACTATTCTGGTTCTTAAATCGTCTTCCATTCTAACTAGCTTAGAAGCTTCTTCCTCCATCATTCTAGTAACTGGAATACCAGTCCATCTAGAAACTACATCTGCTATATCAGAAGCGGTGATCTCTTCTTTAAGTATTCTGCGTGAAGATTGTAATTTCTTTAGACGCTTACTCTTTGTCTCTAAATCTTTTTCTAAAGCTGGAATTCTGCCATATCTGATTTCCGCAGCCTTTGCCAAATCTACACGAGCTTCAGCACTATCAGCCTCTATGCGTGCTGTCTCTAAATCTTTTTCAATTTGCTTTATCTGAGAAATGATTTCTTTTTCATTTTTCCATTTTAATTCTAATTCGCCAGTCTTTTCTTTAAAGTCCGCAATCTCCTTCTCTATATTTTTTATACGCTCTTTCGATTCTTTATTTGTCTCCTTTTTCAAAGCTTCGCGCTCTATTTCTAAACGCATAACTTTCCTACGAGTATCCTCTAATTCTGGGGGCATATTCTCTAAAGAAATTTTCAAAGCGGAAGCGGCTTCATCTATGAGATCTACAGTCTTATCAGGTAAAAATCTATCAGAAATATATCTGCTAGATAAATTAACAGCGGCTAATATAGAATCATCTGTGATATGAACACCGTGATAAAGCTCATATTTTTCTTTTAATCCACGAAGTATAGCTACAGCATCTTCGAGAGAAGGTTCGTTCACATGTATTGGCTGGAAACGTCTGGTTAAAGCAGGATCCTTCTCAATATACTTTTGATATTCTCTTAAAGTAGTAGCACCTATTGCTCTTAATTCTCCACGAGAAAGTGCGGGCTTCAGCATATTTGAAGCATCCATTGACCCCTCGGAAGCACCTGCACCTACGAGAGTATGAATCTCGTCTATAAAAAGAATAATTTTTCCTTCTGAACGTTCGATTTCTTTAAGTAAAGTTTTAAGGCGCTCTTCAAATTCTCCACGATACTTCGTACCAGCGACTAATGATCCCAAATCTAAAGAAACTAATTCTTTATCTTTCAGAGATTCCGGAACATCCCCCTCCGCTATTCTTAAAGCTAATCCTTCTGCTATGGCAGTCTTACCTACTCCAGCCTCACCTATTAAGATAGGATTATTCTTTGTCCGTCTAGAGAGAATTTGTATCATTCGTAAAATCTCTGTATCACGACCAATGACTGGATCTATTTTATTTTGTCTAGCCAATACTGTGAGATCACGAGTATATTTAGCTAGCATTTTATTTTTCTTTGGCTTACTTTCTCCAGTATTTTTATTTATTTTTAATTCATCTATCACATGCATTACAGAATCACGGGATATTTTAAATTTAACTAACAAATCTCTAGCAGGTCCCGGCACATCGAAATACGCTAAAAATAAATGCTCGGTAGATATGAATTCATCTTTTAGGACTGAAGCTGATTTTGCACTGGATTCTAATATCTGAGCTAAATCTGGCGTAAGATAAATCTGATATGAAGGTGATAATGTAGAAGAACTCTCCGGGGCTTCTATCGCCTCTAATATATGATCAGTGAGCATCATAGTATCCACCTCTAGTTTATCTAGTATTGATACCACCATACTTTCCTCCTGAAGTACTAGAGCAGACAAAAGATGCATGGGATTAACATGATTTTGACCTCTTTCTATAGCGAATTCGTGTGCTCTCTTAATTACCTCTTTCGCTTTCGTTGTGAAATTTTTTAATGGTGGCATATTTGTTTGTGTGTTAAATTATAGAACAAAATACTATTTAGTCAAATCTGACAAAATATTTTTAACTATATTTATTGGGATAAAAGAATTCTGTGTGTCGGAGACCACTGATGAAGTCTTAAATCCTATGATATCTCCTGAGGTATTTATGAGCATTGCACCTAAAGATGTATTAGAAGGATTGACACTAATATTTATTTTATTTACTTTCTCGGCTGTAGTAGTACCTACTTTTTCTTTTTCTAGACTTTGTACTATACCCTGATGAACTATATCATTATCCTTTCCTGAAATTGTAAAAATTCCCTGAGCGGTTTTTAAATTATCTGAATTACCTAATGATGAATTAAATACTAAACTCTTAGTGTCAATCTTAACTATGCTAGACGTAGTATCAGGAGTGAAAAAAGTTAAGTCATTTAATACACCTGATGTATTATCATTTTTAATGGTCTTTAATGGGACTTTTTGATCTTTCACTTCTCTATATACTGCAAAGTAGTTGTAATTAGTAGAATAATTATACAAAAGCTCAGACTTGTTCATCATAACAGTACCCTTGTCATCTAGAAGAATTCCTGATCCTACATATATGTAAGTACTTTGTGCTGCGGCTAAAGCGGAAGCACTTAATCGTGAGGAAGTCGTATCAACTGTAGCATAAACTCTAACCAATGATTTAATACCATTCTCGACAGCTTTAACAGCTTGTTCTTCTAAGGTAACATATACTGTTCGATTTTCTGTCTGCTTAATGATAGGTGTACTAGTAGCAGGACTAATAACTCTTTCTATAGTCCTTTCTACTACTCTATTCACCGTATTCACAACACCTGGCTGTTCTTGCTGATTGTTTAGAGATACCATAACTATTCCAGTAGTGATAGCTGTGATGAATGCTACAAGTAGTGTTACTAATACAATTTGTTGTTTATTTAGATGTTCCATATTGAAAATTATAACATTTATTAATTATTTTTAAAATAAAGGGCAAATCCTTTTCAAACACATTTTTACCAAAAGAAAATCTCACCGCTCTCTTCTGTTCTTCTTTAGAAATACCTAGTGCATTTAATACGTATGATTCCTCGACATCTCGTAAACATG
>JAUSHF010000038.1 GCA_030648705.1 bacterium | reverse complement strand
TATTAATCCTTTTGCAAAAAGGATGTTTAAAATGTTAACTCTTTCGAATTTTTATACAAACGATATTTTGAAACTTTTTTCTGATAAATTTACTGGTGTAGATGTAAAAGCTTCTTTCGAAAAATCAAAAGAGACTAATTTTTATGAAATACCAGAAATAGATTCTGAAAATAAGATATATAAAGTTAAATTTACTTTAATAAATAATGAAAAAGATAAAAAGTATTCTTTAATTTGGATAGAGGACATTACCGAATCAAAAATACTTGAGAGAAAGAAAAGTGAATTCGTGTCGGTAGTGGCTCATCAGCTTAGGACACCACTTTCTGGAATTAAATGGACATTAAAAATGCTTTTGACTGGAGATTTGGGTGTACTTACTGATGATCAAAAATCATTCGTCGGTAAAGCATATGACAGTAATGACAGAATGATATCGCTTATCAATGATATGTTAAACGTGGATAGAATAGTATCTGGTCGACTTCAGTATTTCTTTGTTAATATTCAGTTTTTAGATTTAGTAGAAAGTGTTATTTATGAATTAATGCCTTTTGCAAATAAGAGAAAGGTTACTATTTCATTTAAGGAAAAGCCTGCTATTCTAGCACCAATATTCATAGATCCAGAGAAAATGCGTGCCGTAGTTCAAAATTTAATTGAAAATGCTATTAAATATACGAAGGCGGAAGGAAGTATCAGAGTGATTTTGACTGAGAAAAGTGATACAATATACTTCGAGGTACAAGATAACGGTATTGGTGTTCCTCCAGCTGAACAGACGAATATTTTTACCAGATTCTTTAGAAGTACGAATGCAGTCAGAGTTCAGACAGATGGTTCTGGTTTAGGTCTCTTTATTTCAAAGAGTATTATCGAGACTCATCATGGAACTATCGGCTTTAAAAGTGAATTAGGTAAGGGAAGTTCGTTTTATTTTGAAATACCAAAACAATTTAAAAATAATGTAACTACGAATAACAATGTAGTCAGTAAATAAAAATTATATGGCAAAAAAAGTTTTAATAATTGAAGATGATACATTTTTAGGGGAAGTATTAGCTCAAAAATGTACTTTAGCTGGATACGAACCATCTATAGCTGTAGATGGACAATCTGGTTTAGCGAAGATTAAAGAATGGAAACCTGACATTATTCTTTTAGACATACTATTACCAATAATGAACGGCTTAGATGTTCTTAAGGCAAAAAAAGAAGACCCTTCTATTTCGGAGATTCCAGTTATGGTGGTTACTAATTCTGGAGATCAGGGAGAAACCGCTTCATTTACTGCATTTGGTGTTAAAGAGTTCTTAGTTAAGGCACAGTTTGATCCGGGAGAGATTATTGCTCATATAAATAGAATTCTAGATAATGATAATAATAAAGTGGAGACAGAAGTAAAAAAATATGTAGGAGTAGATTCTAATGGAGTGACCGTACCTCCTCCAAGTATTTCTTCAGATACATTACTTAGCAAATCCGCAGAGAATTCGAAATCATTATTTCCAGATGAATTATTAAAAACAAAGAAAATACTTTGGGTAGAAGACGATAAATTTTTAATAGATTTAATATCTCGCAAACTTAATTTACTAGGATGTAATGTTGTTTACGCTGAGACTGGTGAAATCGCTCTGACAATAGTTGAAAAAGAAAAGCCCGATATCATTCTTCTGGATATTCTATTGCCAGGAATGACTGGTATCGAAGTATTAGAAAAAATAAAAGCAAATCCTAACGTCAGAAATATTCCAGCTCTGATGCTTTCAAACTTCAGTCAGGAGGCAGATATAAAGAGATGTTATGCTTTAGGGGCTGAGAAATACATGGTGAAGGCTACTGTAACTCTAGATGAAATTGTAGGGGAAATAAAAAGGGTACTATTAAAATAGCAAAATAAAAAGATAAAGGTCTCTTCGCTAAAGCGCTACGCTAACCCGCTCAGAGACCTTTATCATTTTATTTTGCTATTTTGGGTAAATCGTGGTATTCTTTAGCTCTAAAACTTTCTCAGATGTCACATATTAAACCTACAAAAAAAGAACATTTTGCGAATTCTGGCGAGGAAAAAATCGTTGTGAAGGGGGCTCGTACTCATAATTTGAAGAACATTAATGTAGAGATGCCTAGAAATAAAATGGTGGTAATTACTGGTCTTTCTGGATCAGGTAAATCATCACTCGCCTTTGATACTATATTCGCTGAAGGACAGAGGAGATACGTAGAATCTCTTTCTTCATATGCTCGTCAATTTTTAAGACAAATGCAAAAGCCTGATGTAGATGAGATTACAGGACTTTCACCAGCCATTTCTATAGATCAAAAATCTCGTTCGAACAATCCTCGTTCTACCGTAGCTACTATTACTGAAATTTACGATTATCAGAGAGTTCTCTTTGCTAGAATAGGCGAACCACACTGTTTGATTTGTAATTCACCGATTAACAAACTCTCATTAGATGAGATAAATAATTTCGTTAAGGATAAAATAAAAGAAGAGAAAAAGCATTCCGAAGACGGTGGGGAGTCTATAAGTATTTATTCTCCATTAATTAGAGGAAGAAAAGGTGAATACTATCAGCTTCTATATGATTTATTAAGTAAGGGATATACCGATGCTATAGTAGACGGTAAACATTATCGTCTTAGAGAGCAAATAGTACTCGAGAAGAATAAGAAACACGATATAGATGTAATGGTGGACAAAATTTCTTTTTCTGAATTCCAAAAAGATCCTAAATCTGCTAATGAGCGTCTAACCGAGTCCCTAGAGAAAGCTTTGGACGAATCCGATGGATTAGTAAAAATATTATTTGCTTCTGGCAAGGAATTTCTGATGTCATCTAAATTCGCTTGTCCTAAAGATGGATACTCATATCCAGAAATAGAACCTAGATTATTCTCATTCAATTCTCCTTACGGTGCATGTCCTGTTTGCCACGGTTTAGGAACAGAAAGCTTTTTTACTGATAATGAATGTAAAGAGTGTCATGGTAAGAGACTTAGACCTGAAGCACTTCATATATTTGTAGGTGGGAAGAATATAGTAGAGATTACAGAGATGTCTATATCATCTGCTTTGGAGTTTTTTGATAATTTGAAATTATCTGAAACAGATAAGAGTATTTCTAAAGTCGTCTTGAGAGAAATAGAAAGTCGTCTAAAGTTTATGATAAACGTAGGTATTCAATATCTAGCTTTAAATAGACGTGCGTACACATTATCAGGTGGGGAGGCACAGAGAATCAGACTGGCTTCACAGCTTGGTTCTGGACTCGTGGGTGCTTTATATGTGCTGGATGAACCTACTATCGGTCTGCATTCACGCGATAATAATAGATTAATACAAACACTGCTCGATTTGCGTGATGCAGGTAATACTATATTAGTAGTGGAACATGATGAAGATACTATTTTTTCTGCTGACTATATAGTGGATATTGGTCCTGGGGCTGGAGTTCATGGTGGGCATGTAGTGGTCTCAGGGTATCTGGATGAATTATTAACAGCAAAGAAAAATGAATCTGGTTCTTTGACCCTAGATTATCTTCGTGGTGATATGAAAATAGAAGTACCTGAAGAGAGAAGAACTACAGAGAAGGGTAAATTAGGAATTAGAAATGGAAAAATTTTTAATTTGAAAGACATTAATGTAGATATTCCTCTCGGAAAATTTACAGCTATTACAGGTGTATCTGGTTCTGGAAAGTCGTCTCTAATGTATGAGATTATTCATAAAAATTTAGAATCACGATTAGAAAGAAGACATAGAACTGATGAGAATCATAACTGTTCATCATTTACAGGTTCGGAATATGTAGGGCGTGTGATATTAATAGATCAGTCACCAATAGGTAGAACTCCTCGTTCAAATCCTATGACATACACAGGTGCATGGACACACATTCGTGACTTATTCGCAGCCTCGACTGAAGCGCGTGCTCACGGCTGGAGTGCAAGCAGATTCTCTTTTAATGTTAAAGGCGGAAGATGCGAAGCTTGTCAGGGTAATGGCGAGATAGCGGTAGAGATGCACTTTTTACCAACTGTATATGTACCTTGTGAAGTTTGTGAAGGAAAAAGATTTACAAAAGAAACTCTAGAAATTAAATACAAGAGAAAGAATATTTACGAAATATTACAAATGACTGTCGAAGAGGGATTAGATTTCTTTTTAGATATTCCTGCTGTATATGATAGATTAAAATCATTATCAGATGTAGGTCTCGGATATTTGCATTTAGGTCAGTCTGCGACGACATTATCTGGCGGAGAAGCACAAAGAGTGAAAATCTCTTCTGAACTCTATCGCGCTCATTTGCAAAAGACTGTTTATCTTCTCGACGAACCTACTATCGGTTTGCACTATGAAGATGTGAAGAAATTGATTGAGATTCTACAGAAGCTCGTAGATAAGGGTAATACTGTGATGGTTATAGAGCATAATATGGACATTATTAAGAGTACAGACTATGTTATAGACATTGGTCCCGAAGGAGGTACAAATGGTGGCAGAATAGTAGCAAAAGGTACTCCCGAAGAAGTGGCAAATAACGAGAAGTCTTATACAGGAAAATATCTAAAGAAAGCTTTGAAATAAGATATAAGAAGTCTTTATATACTACTAGGCTACTCATTTTCCACTCCAATGCAGAAATCTTTTTTCTATAATAATAAATAAGAAATTAAGCAAGTATCCGATAATACCAGTCAAAAGAATAACCGCATACATATTAGGAATTTCATAAGTTATCTGTGCATCAAGAATCCTTCGTCCAAGACCTAAATTTGTCCCAATAAACATCTCTGACACAACAATAATAACAAGTGATAAACTAACCGCACTTCTTAAGCCTATAAAGGTTTGTGGTAAACTTTCCCAAAATAGAATCCAACGAAATATTTGCATCTTCGTAGCTCCCATAATTTTGGCAGCTAAAATTCTAGACTTTCTTGCATGCATCACACCATAGGAAGTATTAAAAATAATAATGAGCATTGAAGAAAAAGCTGCGACGGCAATTTTTGATTTATCAGTTATGCCAAATATAAGAAGAAATAGAGGAAAAAGTGCTGTAGCTGGAGTGGAACGAAAAAAATCAATAAGAAATTCAACACTTCTATAAAGTTTTTCTGATCTGCCTAAAAATAATCCGAGTGGTAGACCAATAACTGATGCAATAGCAAATGCCAAAGCTACTCTATCAAATGTTGAAACTAAATCACCAATAATGATTCCACTTGTTAATAATTGAATTAGTTTCTGGATTGTTGTAAGAGGATCGGGTAGAAAAAAGCTATTTATAAATTGAAATTTGACAATTATAAACCAGACAAAGATTAAAGATATTGGTCCAATAATAGCTATAGTATATTTTTTCATAGATTTGTAGATTTTTGAAAAATAGAGAGCACTTTATCTTTTACAACATCAAATCCTGATGATTTAAGTGATTGTATTGTTCGTGGATATTGTAATGGATTATCAATTATTTCAATTACTTCAGTCGGTCTTTGTGAGAAAACTACTATTTTTTCTGCAAGATGAACCGCTTCCTCAATATTATGGGTCACAAGTAAAATTGTAGGTTTATACATTAAATAATATTTCTGTAAATGTTCTCTTAAACGCAGATTGTTCTCATAATCTAGAGCAGAAAATGGTTCATCGATAAATAAAATTTTAGGAGTAGTTATTACAGCTCTAATAAAAGCCAGTATTTGTTGTTGTCCACCACTCAATTGATACGGATAACCATTCCAATTAAATTTGAATTCAAAAAGCTTTTGCAATTCCTCAACTCGTTGTTGTATTTCTGCTTTATTCTTGTTTTGTATCTCAAGCGGTAACGCCACATTCTCAAAATTAGTTCTCCAAGGAAGTAGTGATTCACGATAATTCTGAAAAATATAACTAAACTCAAAATGATTAAAATTTTTAATATCAAAACGACCACCATCTTTAGCAATAATACCAGAAAGAATGTTAAGTAAAGTAGATTTACCAGAACCATTTGGTCCAAAAATCGCAGTTATCTTTCCTTGCTCAAAATCAATACTGAAATCTTTAAAAACTTCAACCTCACTAAATGATTTCTTTAGACTTTGAACAGTAATAGTTATATCACTCATAATTTATATTAGTAATCAAATACCATAGAAAATCGATTTGATTTTATTATCATCTAACATACTCTTTATTAAATTTTTGCTAAAGTAAAATTGCACAAGACCACTTATATCTTTAACATCCCCAGTATTTGATTTATGGTATTGGGGGAAATAAGTCATTTGAAGTGATAAATTACCTAAAGAAGTGTACTTTGACAAAATTTGTCTTGACTCATTCTGATTATCTTTCATATATTGAATGGCCTCAGAAAATACCTCTTGAGCCTTATCGGCAAGACCACTTTTAACAAATGAATCTGAAAAAGAATAAACAGCAAAATAATTAAAATCTAATTTATTAAAAATAGATTCATCAATTTTTAATAAGTCATTATTTTTTTCAGCAATTGTTACTGTAGGTTGATAAGCAAATAGAGCATCTATTGCCCCAGAAGATAATGACTGCAATTGAACATTTGGAGCAAGTTCAATAAATTCAACACCTTTAGAACTGACTCTATTTTTATCGAGATAACTTGAAAGAAATGTTTTTGCAGTAATACCGGGAAATACTCCAACTTTTTTACCTACCAAATCAGTAAGGGATTTTATCTTACTTTCTTTCCTAACAAGCAAACCATCGAAATTCCTATTCTCACTATCAGACCATTTACCGACAAGAAATATCTTTGTTTTTGTTTCTGTCTTATCTTCAGCAAAAATCAAAGGATCGACAGGAATTTCCCCAATATCAAGATCGTTCCTGATTAGTGCATTAAGGACATCATTACCAGTAGTAAATTTGATCAACTCTGGCTTCAGGTCGTACTTTGCAAAAAAACCTTTTTCAATAGCAACATATATTGGTAAGGCAGAAGCTAAACCTCTATCAGATATTTTTACAGAAACAACTTCTTGTTTTTGATTTGAAGTAAAATACCAAATACCGCTGATAACCAAAATAACAATGATTAGACTGATAATTGTTTTGTTTTTCTTCATAAAAATGATTTTATAGCTTTTTTATAGCTTAGTGTTATTATATCAGATTTTATTCTTACTGAGTACTTTTTTCGCTTTTTTATACATTTATCTGGGGTAGGCAGTTGTTACCACCTGTTAAACAAATCTTATGAATAATTCCCAAAATACGGCTCAACTTGATATGATGTGTTGCTATTACCAGTCGTTTATTTGTGGTAAGTGGTAACAACTACCTACCCCAGTACATCTATATACAAAAAAATTAATCGAAATTTTGCAAAAATTAGTCGATAAGGGTAATACAGTGATGGTGATAGAGCACAATATGGATATTATTAAGAGTACTGACTATATTATAGACATAGGGCCTGAAGGAGGTACAAATGGTGGTAGAATAGTAGCAAAGGGTACTCCCGAAGAAGTGGCGAATAACGAGAAGTCTTACACTGGAAAATATTTAAAGAAAGCGCTAAAATAAATTTTTCATTTTTTATTCACAACCTAAGATTAATGGATGATAGTTTTTGTGTAATAAAAAGTCAGTGCACACCGCACTGACTGAGAGAAGATTAAGACATTGATTGTAGATTTTGTAATCAGTCTGAAAACAGTATCTGACCTTTATCCCACAGGATTTTTGTAGTAGCAGGGAAGTCTTCGGCTTTGAGATACACCTTGCCTTTTGGGAGAATGGCTGTGTTTTCCATTT
This sequence comes from bacterium, assembly GCA_030648705.1. Lineage (GTDB taxonomy): Bacteria > Patescibacteriota > Minisyncoccia > Phycocordibacterales > PALSA-1337 > JAPLZH01. The sequence continues at coordinate 337 of JAUSHF010000038.1, read as the reverse complement.
CCCCATCTTTTTTGTATGTATGATTTGGTCCCTGTTCCTCATGTCTTCTGGGATCCGGTTCGGTTTCAATGATTTTCTTCATAATTGTACCTTTCTGCAAGGTATTAAAGCATAATCCATATTAATATTCAAGAGTCAACAAGGGGTGATAAAATAATATTAACAGTATTTTCCAATCCCTAAATTACACTGAAAGTATATCAATAAAACTTTGCAAGTCCTAGTATTCTGCCTTTTGTGGATAACGCTAATATGATAATATTTAATCAGGTAGTGGTAAAACAACTGCAGTAGTCACTGCAAGAATTCGCCATATATAAGATACTGTAACCATGTA
>JAUSHF010000036.1 GCA_030648705.1 bacterium | reverse complement strand
AGGATTAATATACATTACCGTGTAAGATTCATCTAGAAGAATAACCCCCTCATTCATATTTTCTGTAATTATCGCAAGCTTTACTTTCTCTTCAATAAGTTCACCAGTTCTTTCTTTAACTTTTTGATCAACTAATTCTTTTTCTTTTTTTAATAAAAATGTTCTTTCATGTACTTTCGCTTCTAATTCATCACGAGAAAGAAAAGCTAATCTTTCTTCTTCTAAATCGCTTTCTGGGATAATATTAAGGAAAAGAGAAATAATATCGAAATCATAGAATGATTTAACGATTTCAAAAGTTTTCTTAACTAATGAACTAACTGTAGATTCTCCGAACAATACAGATATTTCCGTTAGGAGTGAGTGATAGAAATATGAAAACAAATCCTCTATATCTTTCTTTTTTAAATCTTTATTATCATATAATATTTTATTTAATTTTGAGAAATCAAAACTATCATCTAACACGATTACCTCTTTAATAAGCGGAAATGATCTTTGGCTAGATATTATTTTAGAAACCCTTTCTTTACCTAGATTTAAGGTCAAATATTCAGCTAAAGTCTTAGAAAAAACTTCGTAAAGAAGCAGTAATTGTTCGAGTTCTGGAAGAAAAATTATTCTTAAATACGGATCTAATAAATTAATATTTATCTTCTGACGAATATCCTGTCTTAATTTGACCTTATCCATCACCCCAGATTCACAGGCATAATAAGCCTTAACCATGGCGAGAGACTGTTCTAATCCTCTTAATTTAATGGCATCTAAATAGAATTTAAACTTTTTTTCTGCGTAAACACTATCTGTAATTTGATCCACAGCAAATAGGAACAACTTCTCCACTTCAGCTAATGGCGGGTCCATTAGAGGTCCTTTATTATTTTTTTGAAATATATTAGAAAATAATATTTTCTCCAGAGACATATAATTATGCAATGTTCTTAGTTCTCCAAACACCTAGTGCCATAAACAAATAACTTATCAGCATAAATCCATCGCGAAATATTTTTTGTAAATCAGGATTTATAAAAGTATGAAGAGTTAGAAGATACGCGATAGTTCCAGTCAATATTCCTAGGCCGAATGACTGAAGTACACCGCCGATCACTGAACCCTTAACTCTTAATGAAAATGTAATCGAGATAAAAGATAATATGATCCCAAAAATAATAATGAGCCAAGATATATTTTCAATTATAAACATGCCTACATTATAACATATCAGTTATTTCTTTGTCTTGTTTTTTATGGCTATTATCTCATCTCTTAATAAACTGGCAGTTTCGAAATCGAGAATTTTTACGGCGTCGTTCATTTCCTGTTCTTTTTGTTTAATCAATTTGTTTATTGCACGCTTTCCGGTGTATGTAGCTAGGTCTAAATCTGTAATCTTTCTAACGGCTTTATTATGTTCTGAATCCATACTATCAGTAATAGATCTTATTTCTTTAATAATGGTTTCTGGGGTGATATTGTGTTCTGTATTATATTTTATTTGCAAAGCTCTGCGTCTCTTCGTCTCACCCATTGCTTTTATAATGGAATTTGTAATCTTATCAGCATAGAGAATCACTTTACCATTTACATTTCTGGCACATCGTCCAATAGTTTGGATAAGGGAAGTTTCAGAGCGAAGAAAACCTTCTTTGTCAGCGTCTAAAATCCCGATTAAAGATACTTCCGGTAAATCTAATCCTTCACGAAGAAGGTTAACTCCTACTATACAGTCGAAGCCGGCACGCGCGGAACCTTTTCTAAACTCAGCGAGAATTCTGATTCTATCTAAAGTTTCTATTTCGCTATGTAAATATTCCGCCTTAATTCCCTTCTCTTTTAAAAATTCACTGAGGTCTTCAGCCATTTTCTTCGTTAATGTCGTAGCTATCACTCGGTCTCCCTTCTTAATCACTTTTTCGGCTTCGTCTATAAAGTCAAAAATTTGACCTTTGTATTTCGTCTCTTTATTTTCTATAATCCCACGAATTTCTACTTCTGGATCCAGAAGTCCTGTCGGTCTAATAACTTGTTCTGCAATATTCTCGCTCTTCTCTAATTCATATTTAGAAGGTGTAGCTGTAGTATAAATAATTTGTCCGACTCGTTCATCGAATTCATTGAATTTTAATGGGCGATTATCTTTAGCAGAAGGAAGACGAAAGCCAAAATCTACCAGAGTCTTCTTACGCGAAGCGTCTCCAGCAAACATTCCATTTAGCTGAGGTACGGTAACATGTGATTCATCTATAATAGTCAAAAAGTCTGGTGTACCATCTGCTTTATGTGGAAAGTATGAGAGCAAAGTATCTGGCGGTTCACCAGTATTCTTACCAGAGAAATGTCGTGAGTAATTCTCAATACCATTGCAATATCCAACTTCTTTAATTAAAGACAGGTCGTATCTGACACGTCTCTTTAAGCGTTCGGCTTCTAAATTTTTTCCTTCTTTTTCTAATTCTTTTAAACGTTCTTCTAATTCTATTTTTATAGTTTCAAAAGCGCGCTCGTTTTGCTCTTTAGTAGAGACGAAATGTTTTGCTGGGAATATAAATAAATCTTCTAAATTACTGATTATTGTTCTACTAATAGCATCAATTTTTATAATTTCTTCGATTCTAGAAATTCCCTTTTCTTCATTAAAATTTAATCTGTAAATTACGTTGTCATTAACTGGCATTATTTCTACAGAATTTCCAAGTGCTCTAAAAGTTCCCGATTCTAAATCTGCATTTGTTCTCTCATAATGAATTTTAATTAAATTTCTTATGAAATCTGCGCGCGAAATATCTTGACCTTTTTCTATTTCCAAATTTCGTTTTTTATATTCCTCTGGACTTCCTAAACCATAAATACAGGAAACAGAAGCGACTATTATCACATCTTTTCTAGTAAGAAGTGCCTGTGTAGAAGCATGTCTTAGACGATCAATCTCATCGTTAATCATCGCTTCCTTCTCTATATATGTATCTGTCACAGGCATATATGCTTCAGGCTGGTAGAAGTCATAATATGATACAAAATAATGAACGGCATTGTTTGGGAAAAAATCCCTATACTCCTCCGCAAGCTGTGCGGCCAGAGTCTTATTATGTGCGATTACGAGAGTAGGTTTACCATGATTTGCTATTACATTCGCAACAGAGAATGTTTTCCCGGATGCAGTGATACCAAAGAGAGTTTGATGTCTCAAACCCTTATCAAGTCCTTCGATTAATGACTTTATAGCCTTCGGCTGATCTCCTGCTGGTGGCCATTTAGTATTCAAATCGAAGACTTTTTCTGTTTTTTTATTAACAGACTTTTTCATATTGGAATATTACTATACCACGCTTTTTAACTCTTGCGAAGAAGTATTCTTTTTACTGCGTTATATATATGAGAGACACCTAGGCCATAGAATTCTCGAAGCTCTGAAGATGTTCCCGACTGGCCAAATTTATCTTTAACGGCTATGAATTCCTGAAGTGTCGGATAATTCTGTGATAAGAATTCTGAGATGGTCGAACCTAGACCTCCAAACATTTGATGCTCTTCTACTGTGACTAAAGCTTTAGTTTCGTGAGCTAAATCGAGTACCGCTTTTTCATCTAGAGGTTTAATGGTGGCGAGGTGTAAGACTTTAATAGAAATATTTTCTTTTTCTAATTTGGAAGCGGCTAATAGCGCATTATGAAGTAAATCACCTGTAGTAATAATTCCAACGTCTGCTTTTTTAATATTTTCCTTTACGCCTATTTTTACATTATTTTCTGATTTTATATTATTATTTTTTTCCGCATCTGGCGCAAAAAATATTTGCCCCTTTCCGATTTCAAAAGGTGTAGCATTAGTAGTAATGACAGGTGTCTTCTCGCGAGACAATCTGATATATACAGGTCCTTTAGTCTTAGCTACTGCCATTATTATTTTTCGTGCTTCTATATAGTCACAAGGAGCAAAGACGGTCATATTAGGAAGGACTCTCATTAAAGCTATGTCTTCAAGAGCTTGATGACTTCCACCATCGGGACCTACATTTACTCCTGCGTGAGTGGCGACGATTTTTACAGGTCTATCATTGTAACAAATAGTCGTTCTGATTTGCTCCCAATTTCTTCCGGGTGAAAAAATAGCGTATGAAGCCATAAATGGAATTTTTCCCATTGCCGCCATACCACTCGCTGTACTCGCCATATTTTGCTCCGCAATTCCTATTTCAATAAATCTATCCGGATATTTATTTTTAAAAATTTCCATTCCTGTAGACTCTACGAGGTCAGCACAAAGCCCGACTACATTTTTATTTAAATCGCTAGCATTGACTAACCCCTCGCCAAATCCTTTACGAACCGAAATTCGTTCGACATCTTTGTCGAAAATTTTTGGATTAAGTTTTTGAGATGGATTTATCATCTAGTAATTATAACCTAATCAGCAGTAAAGGTTAATTATGCTGTTATGAAATAGTGAGTCTTAAACCTAATCCATAAGTCACTTTCTTCAAGAAATCTAATTTAGGATCTATATTTCCAGATAAAAAACGAATAAGTTTATACTCGGAAATACCTAAATCTCGAGCAAGCTCTGAATATGTAAGTTTCTCTTTTTTTATTTTATTGAGAATCGCTTTATTAATCTTAAGCTCAATCTCAATTTGTTCTTTTGTTTTTATTATTTTTGATTTCATTATTTTAATAATTATTATTTTAAATTCTGATTTGTTGTTATTATTATTTTAAGTCCAAGACCTTTCACTATTTTTTTTAAAAAAAACAACGTAGGATTTGCTTGTCCAGATTCGAAACGAGCCAGTGCTGACTGTGGAATTCCAATTCGATTAGCCAATTCACGTTGAGTTAAGTCCTGCTTAGCTCTAGCTTTAATAATGGCTTTTATAATATCGAATTCAAATTTCAAATCGTCAAATTCTTTCCTGAATTCAGGATCTTTCATAAAATCTCTGTGGAGATTTTCGTATGGCATTAATTTTACTTTTTTTGAATTTTTCATAATTATATGATATCATATATGTTATCTAAAATGCAAGAGCGCTAAACGTTTTCTGACAGTATTTAAATAATTAAGTTTAAGTTTTTGTGTCTTCTTATTACAGGCATATAACAGAACTATTTGTCCCTCATAAAAAGTGTAGAAAATTCTAATATTTTGTAAATTTAGTATTCTTAATTCATAAATACCCTTTTCAATCTTTTTACTATATGGCATAGATAGATGATATTCTTCGACAGACAAAATTATTATCATACTATCAACTTTAGCTTTTACAGCTTTTTCCAGTGAATTTAAAAAGGATTTAATATCTTTATGAAAATATGTAATTAACATCTATAAAACATAACAAAATGAGGAAAATACACAAACAAAAAATAATAAAAACTTTATCATTTCTTTATTTCAATATCATATAAGCAAATTTATCTTTATAATTAAACAGTTTTTATCTATTTTTAATTTTTACCAATACTAGTCTAAATAAGAAACATGTAATTTTATTTAATGTTTAAAGCTTCTTTGGCTGTCGCTATTTCTTCTGGGGTCGTTGGCGGTTTGCCGTGCCATTCGTATTTTTTCTCGAAAGCGGGAATGCCTTTTGAAGAAATTGTGTTTGCGATGATGACAGAGGGTTTGTCCGTGACGATTTTTACTTTTTCCCAAGCGTCGTCTACTGCTTTGAAATCATGCCCGTCTATTTCTAAAACATTCCAATTAAAAGCTCGCCACTTATCTCCTAATGGATTTAAAGGCATAATATTTTCAGTGAATCCATCTATCTGGATATTGTTTCTATCCACAAAGACAATTAGATTTTTTAATTTTTCTTTACCGGCGAGCATTATAGCCTCCCAGTTTTGTCCTTCGTCTAATTCCCCATCACCTGTCACGACTACGAATCTTTTAATAGAGTTTTTTCCAGAATCCATTCTCTCTGCTAAAGCCATGCCTACTGCTTGTGATAAACCAGAGCCGAGTGGTCCCGATGAAGTTTCTAAAGCGGATAAAAATTCACGATGAGGATGGCCTTGTAATTTCGAGCCAAATTTTCTTAAAGTTTTTAATTCAGAAATAGGAAAATATCCTCTGTGGGCTAAAGTTGCATAATACACAGGACAAATATGCCCAGCAGAAAGTATAAATCTGTCGCGATCTTTCCATTCTGGTCTCTTAGGATCCTGTTTAAGGGCGTAAAAATATAAATAGGAAAAAATATCAGCCATATCTAGAGGTCCAGCAGTATGTCCGCTCTTTGCTTCTATTAACATTTCGATAATAGAAATGCGGATTTCTTTCGCCGTTTTTTCCAATTCTTTTATTTTCTCGTCTGATATCATATTTATAATA
>JAUSHF010000014.1 GCA_030648705.1 bacterium | reverse complement strand
AACTTGGTGGATTGATACTTTCCCTACCCACCAAAAGTCCGTTCACCTCTCCATCTCTGACTATTTCTTTAGCATTTCTCATATTAACAGTCCCCCCATATAGTATCGGTATTGAAAAAGCTATTTCATTTCCATATAAATCCGATAATACTTTTTTTATAAAAAGAGATGTTTCGTGTATATCACTAGTCTTCATGGGTTCCTTTGCTCCTATAGCCCAAATAGGTTCATAAGCTATGATAATCTCTAAAGCATTCTTCTTAGAAACGCCCGCTAAAGAATTTTTTATCTGATCTCTAATAAATTCTAAATACCCACCGAGTTCATCACGAGAAGATTCACCGATACAAATAATAGGACAAATTTTCTCTTCTAAGAGCAAAGAAACCTTATCACTGACCATCTCATCTGTCTCACCATTAGCCCTTCTCTCAGAATGACCCACAATACAGAAAGAAAAACCATTTTTCTTAAGCATATTTGCACTTATCTCTCCTGTATGAGAACCATCTTTAAAAACAGAAACATCTTGGGCACCTAATAAAACTTCTTTATTTGCAGAATGAGATAAAATATTACTGTAAACAAAAGGTGGCGAAACAATCACCTTAACACCAGAAATTTTACTTATAAATCTCTTCGTCGAAGATATTATTCTTTTTGCTTCTAATACAGTCTCTGGACCCATTTTCCAATTCCCTACTATAATAACTTTATTTTTATTGGCCATATATTTTATTTAATTTCATCCCAAGACAATGTTACGTACTGATTAGATGTTAGTGGGAAATTTGGTGGTGGATTATATAATAAATTTGCATCAAAAGTTATATATCTATTAATATAACCATTTCCGTCAGTATATGCAAAACCATACCTTTGATTTGATGCTATCATACCATAAAGTGTGATAGTATCCCTAAATTGATAAGTAATACACTGGGATGTTTTGTAATAAAATCTACCAATACGTCCATTTTGTGCCACTAATGCAGCATCTATTTCTAGATTATCCTCGCTAACCATACCGACACTGATATTATTTTGAGCGATTAATCCTATAACATCCCTACCATCTTTATTTGTATACAAAAGATCATTATTTATAATAATATTTTTTCTTTCACTAGCGTTATCAGGATATTTAGCAGCTACCAAAGTTACTCTGGCTGTATTAATTTGCCCGTTTACCCATACATTATCCTCGAAGAATAGTAACCCGTTCGATGGATTAGGATGATTAGCTAAAAATTGTTCTGTCTTAATACTCCAAAGCCCCCATCCGTCCTGATTATTTTCATTTTTATTACATGCACCGTTAACTGTTATAAACGATGTTACTTTATATAAATCAAAAGTATCATTTGTTTTAAAAACAACATGATATCCGAGCGAACCTGAAGGAGTAAAATATTTACCTGCAGATTGTGCTTTCGTTTTTACATCCGCTAAATCTGTAGTTATTCCTGCAAAATCAAATGACGGTACTGGGAACTGTCTACCAGCTTTAAATACATCACTTCTATCTTTAATTACGCTCGGAGGTGCTTCATCCGCACGGAAAGTATCTAACACACCTGTGGCTGGCAAATTCTTTACATGTGTATGAACACCGAATTCTACTGCACCAATATGATCTGGATCATCATAACTAGCCTTCGTACTAGATATGACACCATATGCTATTCCATCAAATCGTATACCACCATTTGAATGTATTGGCCCGTAAACTACTGTCCCTTCTCCAAAACGATTAGCTTCATTAGTCAACACAGCAAATTTTGCTAAAGAAGGAATTGCTAACTTCGCTCTAATTTTTCTATAAACATTAGGATTAGAAGACACTTGGCCAGTAGATTCTACTATTACTATTGTCGAGCCCACGTCTGGTGCCGTAATATTTAGAGAATACTGTCCTATTTTATTACCATCTTTGTCGAAATAATCATGTATATACGGTCCAGTATTACCAGTACCATCTTTAAAATCTTGAGGAGCATGTGCTAAATGCCATCTATAGTAATCAATACCAGATTCTGCAATCTGAAATGCTCTCTCTCTATCTAAGAGAACTCTCGATGCATTCATTAATCCCGCAAACCAAGTAACCAGCCCAGCTATTATGATAGCTGAAATGGATCCATATATTAGAGCGGTTACTATTATTATTCCCTTATTTTTTCTTTTTAAAAAAAACATATTATAAATTATCTTTTAAATTACGTAACGAAACTTGTGTTGTGATAGTTTGTTGAATTGGGGTGCGATTAGGATTTATATCATATACCACCGTTATCTTTACTAGTCTGACAAATACGGAAGATACTGGTTCCGATAGTGGGGTGGACGTGCCTGTATATGTAGAATCGTAATATTCAAAAATAGGAGTAGAGGAAGAATTCCTAACACCATGAATCATTTCAGTTATTACTTCTGAACCAGAATAAGATAAAGGATTACCTGTAGGTTTAACAACTCCCTTCTTAAGGGTTGAACTACTTAAAAAATATCTAACTTGTTCTTTAAGACCATCAGAATCAATATCACTGAAAAAAGAAAAAGATGATGTAGCGGTCTGTAGAATAGGATAGGCACCTAAATTTGATTGTGATGCAGTACGAATTTCATTTGACATTGGTCTGATTATTTTCTTTGCTTCCTCCTGAGAATTAAATCCGTCTTGAACTGTATTATTTAGTTTAAAGATATCACTTCCTAAAGTAAAAACTCCGGCTGATATTAAAGAAAATATCGCTATTGCTATTATTATTTCTATTATAGAAAATCCTTTGTGTTTTAAAAAAATCATTTGTTATGGAGCTAATAGAACTTGTTCTTCTTTCCAAGAAGAATTGACAGTAACTACTTGATTATAATCTTGATAACCGGCTTTAGAAACAGTTAAATTATAATCCCCCGATGCCAAACCAGCAAAGGATACCTGACCAGCAGGAGTACATGCGGAAGTAAATGTAACAGAAATATCGCTCACGACAGGAGAGGTAGTGGCAGAATCAGTGTGTAAAAATAATTTATATCTAAAATATCTATTTCCATCACTATCCGAGGAAATATTTTTATTAGTCAAGGTATAATAGCTTGACTCTGTACCATCTGGACCAATATAATTCCATGTTGATGTCGCAGGATCATTATTCACCGCTATTTGAAATTTGACTGGATCTATACCTGCTTCTGGGGAATTCGATGTGGGTTGCCAAAGTATTTCATGGAAATTACTTGCCGAACCAGTATCAAAAGTAGAGGATATTAATTCACCAGATGTTGAGTAAATACCAAGTAATGTATTTAGTTTTATTTCTCCTGTTATAGAAGAATTGTCAATATTACCATCTGAACTTAAATACATATTCTCATTACTATAATCTGTTTGTCCAGATCCCCCACTCCAATCTGTTTGTGTTAAAAATCCTCTACCCGTTATCTTAGTATTATCATATCCACTGGAAACAGCTTCTAGATGCACATCTGCATCAGTGAGTGGTAAATATGTAGCATTATCTTTTACAGTAATCAAAAGTCTATTTGGCGATTTTGAAGCTAAAATAATAGACATATTTTGATTAGAATCAGGATTTAACTGAACAGGAGACAGGGGATTCATACCTATGAGATCATAGCCTGAATCTGTGAGATTAATACTATAATTATCCCACTCCATATTTGTCAGATTTTTTATACCAGATGCATTTGTCTCTAAATCATTTTCGTATTTATATATATCTGGACTACTACCAATTAGTTTAGAACCCTTAATATTGAAATCTACATTTCCCACACCGGCACAAGAAGAATTTATCGTAGAAATATTTAAATCGCTTAATTTATCAATAGTAAGGCTTATCTGGGTAACCTGCTGAAGTACTATTGTAGCGTGAGGTTTAGCTGGATTAGGATTAGCGACAGCACCAGGAGTATACGTCTTATCAGTAGAATATCCAGCTTTAGATACGGTGATCTCATACGCATCATTGCCAGGAGGAGTATCCACTATTTGTAACATTCCAGAAGCATTAGTAGTGTCATCAATTATAATATTTGGCGTCACTTTTTTATTTTCAATATGCACGTCAGCTCCAGATACAGGCTGACCATTTGCATCGAAAACTTTTATAAACAAAGCTCCATTTATAGACGCTGTTTCTAAATTTTTAGGAGAAATCTTTGTGGAATAAACTATTGGAGTAAAGCTTTGACAATTAACACAATCAACTTCCACTTCTACTAACTTATTATCTGCTGGAGATGAATCGTTTGGACTTCCACCAAGAGTGCCATCGAAAGCTTCATCTATATTCCTAACTGTAGTAGTGACTAGAAAAGAAACCCCATTTCTAGTCAAATTTTGTAAATGAGGTACTACTCCGACTGGAATTCCTCCGGGAATTCCCACATTCGAGTACGCCATATTTCTAATAATCTCAAATTGTTCATTCGCTAAATCTACTGCCGCGGACTTAACCTTAAGAACATTCATGCCTCTAAGCATTTGTGTATATCCCTCATAAACCGAGACAGCTATCATAGCAAAGATAGCCGAACCGACTAATACTTCCACTATGGTTAATCCTTTTCTTCTGTTATTCTTTATCATTTTTTATATAACATTTACCAAAGAATACATCGGCGAAATCATTGATATTGCAAAGAATCCTACTGCAGCTCCGATAACTACTAGTAGAACAGGCTCTATAATAGAAGACATATCTTTAGTTTTCTGCTCTACTTCGTCTTCATAGAATTCAGCCACACCCCTTAACATTTCTCCTATCTTACCAGTCTCTTCTCCTACGCTCATCATTTCACCTACAAACACTGGATAGAAATTTGTATTTTCTAAAAAAACTTTAGAGATAGTCTCACCTTTTTGCACTTCCAAAATAGCGCTGTTTAAAATATCTTTGTAATACTTATTCTGTAACACTTCTTCTGTAATTTTTAATGACTCTATGACATCCACACCTGCTGTTAGTAGAGACGCTACTGTTCTAGCTGTTCTAGCGGAATTAACCTCTTTAATAATCTCACCCACTACTGGTAATTTAAGATATGTATAATCAAATAATTTCTTTCCCGTAGCAGTCTTTGCATAATAATAAATAGCAAATATAAACCCAAATAATGATCCGAAAGCTAGAAAATAATGATTTCTAATAAAATCACTGATCCCGATAACTATTCTTGTAGATACAGGTAATTCTACTTTCATTTCACCGAATGTGGACGTAAGAGTAGGGACTATATAGACAAGCATCAAAATAGCAATGGCGAACATTACCACCATAATAACTGCAGGATAAATCATTGCCCCTTTGACCTTTCTCTGAAGTGTATAGTTTCTATCCATTTGCAGAGCCACTATCTTTAATGATTCAGCTAAACTTCCACTTTCCTCTCCAGCATGGACCATTGATGTAAAAAGTGAGGAGAAAATCTTAGGATACGTTTTTAAAGAATCTGATAACGTCTTACCTTTTGCTACATCATCTATTACGACATTTAAAACTTTTACTAATTTCTTATTTTTTGATTGTCTGACTATCACATTCAAAGCTCTTGATAGAGAGAGTCCTGCTTCTAACATTGATCCTAAATTTCTAGCAAAAATAATCTTTTCGTGCATCTTAATGCCAGAAAAAGGATTCGAAATAATTATGTTGAAAGATCTTTTTCCTGTATCCTCATCTACAGAAATGACTTCTTTTTGCAATGTGTGAAATTCTCTATACAGTGCGAATTTATCTGGAGCTTCTTTAACACCAGTCTCTACCTCCCCAGCACTATTTTTTACCTTAAATTTAAAAATTGGCATTTTTTATATTTTTTATTTATTATTTAAAAAAAATAATTTCACTAATCAAAATTATTCTGATACCACACGTAGAACTTCTTCAATAGTAGTAATACCCATAACCGCTTTAAATATACCATCTTCTATCATTGTAAGCATTCCTTCTTTCTTGGCCTGAGCCTCTATCTCTGACGTAGTAGCATTCTTCATGATTAATTCCTTTATAGGATTTGAAACTTTTAATACTTCATGAATACCGATACGACTACTATATCCATCATCATCCTCTTTAACAGGTGCAGGTTTATAAAAAGGTATGTTTTCCCAATCAGCCTTAACGTCTACGACTTTTTCTTTCTTAAGAGTATCTAGAACTTTATCTAGATCTACTATCTTAGCTAAATTTGCTAATTCTGCTTTTGTTAAGATATGCTTTTCTTTCTGTTCACTTAACTTTCGAATAAGTCTCTGTGCAATAATCACGTCCAGAGTAGACACCATTAAGAATGGCTCTATTTTCATATCTACGAGACGTGGAATGGCTCCTGCTGCACTGTTTGTATGTAGAGTCGAAAGCACCAAGTGACCTGTTAGAGAAGCGTTTATAGCTAAAGATGCTGTTTCATTGTCTCGAATCTCTCCCACCATAATGATATCTGGATCCTGACGCACCAAAGTTCGAAGTCCCGATGCAAAAGTAAATCCAATATCAGGTTTTACCTGTGTTTGATTCACACGTGCCATCATGTACTCTACAGGATCTTCTATAGTAGAAATATTTACATTCGGTCTATTTAAAATATCTAATATGGTATAAAGAGTGGTAGTCTTTCCAGATCCAGTAGGTCCTGTAGTTAGTATCATTCCTGTAGTTCTCTTTGTGGCATCATGAATTCTTTCGAGACCGAGACCATGAAAACCTAACACTTCTAGAGTGAATCCTTTTGCGCCATCACGAAGTACACGCATAACAGTTTTCTCTCCATAATAAGTTGGAAGAAGAGATACACGAAAAGAAACTTTTTCATTTGTGAAGTCCACCTTAAAACGGCCGTCTTGTGGTAATCTTTTTTCATCTAATTTTAGATTAGACAAAACCTTAATACGAGCAGTGATACTGGCTTCAGCCTCTTTAGGCAGAATCATGGCATCATGGAGTAAACCATCTATTCTGTAGCGTACTACAAGTTCTTTTTCCTGAGGTTCTATATGAATATCTGAAGCGTCTTGTAATATAGCGTGCTTTAATAATGTGTCTACTATTCGCACTACTGGTAAATCCTCTGCAATTTTTTTCAGATCTTTCTCCGACAAATCTTGTCCAACATCTTCAGATATCGCTTTTAAAGTCTCGGTTTCCTTTTGAATAATGTCCCCGAATTCTGCCTTTAAACTTTTTTGATATTGTAATAAAGTTTGTTTAATAGAATCTTCGTCGGTGAGACGAGCGAGTATTTTTAAATTAACTTTCTTTTTTATAAAGTTTATAGCAGACAAATCTTCGGTATCAAGCATAGCTACTTCTAGCGTGTCTGGTGTCTTTTTAAAAGCTACTATGTTATGTGTCCTAGCAATAGGTTCAGGAATTAGAGAAAGAGTTTCGAAATTTATCTTCTGATTTTTTAAATCTATAAAAGGAATTCCGATCACATAAGCCTGCGCTTTTCTGAGATTATCATTAGTGATTTTACCCTCTTTTAAGAGCAAATCTGTAAAAGAAACTTTCTTTTTAGTCGATTCAGCGAGAGCAGACTCAATGTCTTTCTCAGATACCAAACCAGAATCTTTAAGAAATTCTTTTAATTGATTATTTTCTACGAACATACGGAATATTATATCATACAAAAGCGCCAGAGTTCGGCGCTTTTGTGAATTATTATTTGCTAATTATTTTTTAAAAATCAAGAAGTGCAAGAAGTGATTTTAATTCTCATGAATCGTTCCGTCTGGACGACATACACCGCCGAGGAGTCTGAAGCCTGGTGTAATACAAGCTCCACAACAATCGCCATCTAGTTGTCTATTTAATGTCTCACATGAAATTTGGGTTGCAGGCAAAGTAGGAGAGTTTACTTTTCCTGGTGGATTTGGAACGCAACTTCCACCTCCATTTTGTCTACTTGCAGAACATTGAGGAGAATCTACTCCATTTGAATTAACTTTTAAACATGTCCACTCGGAAGGATTTCCTGGTGTAGGATTTGATGGTGTTAAAGGTGAAGGTGTTCCCTGTTGACAATAAGAAAAACCATTTGGGAAAGGATCTGCTACAGAATATATTTTATTATCAGCTGTGCCACAAATACCATTATCAGCTGGATCAGTACCATTAATATACTGAGGTAAATTAAATGTAATAGAAGCAGAAGAACTGTGTCCTAAACCATCAGAACAAGTGTACGTATATGTTCTATTAGTACCTGTATTAGAAGATATTGTAATTCCTGTAGATGTACCATGTCCTGCAGTGCTTCCAGCTAAGACATTAGGACCGGCTACGGCATTAGAATTTAATGTAGAAACAAAATTAGGTGTCTCAGTATTTGATGTACTCAAACGACAATTAACTTGAGTAGGGTTGACTGATCCACTTATATCAGTTACATGCCAAGCTACGTTTATAGCCTTATTTTGACCTGCAGATGTAAATGTATATGAAGTATTTCCGTTATAAAGACCATCTAATCCACCAGAAATAGAAACGCTTATATTACCGATACCATCTGTAACTATAACTTTTCCTGTATCAGACCATCCGACCACATCACTTCCCCAAACGAAACCAGAAATTTGTCTAGGAGTACCAGCTAAACTTAAAAATGTTCCATACGTTCTAGGTAATGCAGATTCACCAAAGTTTATCCATCCATCCCAGCCGTCTACTCTACTAGCTTCATTTCCATTCGTACCGCCAACACATGTACCACTGACAGTTCCTGCACAAGCTCTAACCCATCCATATACTTTAAGAGCTGTAGTACTAGCAGACGCATCATATACTGCTCTAGCACCTACTCCATTACCAGAAGGTCCTGTTAAACTAGGATCAAATTTAATCCATCCAATATTATCAGACCATGCCCATCCACTAAAAACATTTGATGCGTCCATATTTACTCCATAAATGATTCCTGCACTTTCTGTAGTCTGTCCACTTCCCATACTAATCCATCCGATATTGTCAGACCAAACCCATCCACGCACATTCGGTGGTGTCTGAGCTTTTACCACTGAATAAATTCCAGTAAGAATTAATCCGAGAAATAATACTGTTAGAATCGACTTAAATAAAATTTTATTGTAGTTTTTCATAATTACCTATAATAATAATATATATAAAGTTATTCACCTATTCGAAAGTGTGGATAATGTTCAAGCTAGGGAACATAATTGACACAGTGGGGGTAAAAATGATAGTATTTATTTGTGATAAGTTCGCCGAAAGCGGACTTATTTTCGTAAAAAATTATATATTTAAATAATAATAAAAACATGTTTGATTTAAAAGTAATACATTCAGTGCTAGAGCAATTAGAAGATGAGCGTGGAATTCCAAAAGATAAAGTTTTGGAAGCCATTGCACTATCTTTAGCGGCAGCATATAAGAAGGAATATGGTAAAAAAGGACAGATAGTTCGTGCTATTTTCGATAATGAAAGCGGAAAAGTGGAGTTCTATCAGGTTAAAATCGTGGTTGATCGTTCTAAAATAATACTAGAAGACGAAGTGGACGATCAAAATATTGAGGAATTAAAAGAGGAAGATATCAGAGTCCGTTTTAATCCAGAACATCATATCCTTCTAGAAGATGCTTTAAAAATGAAGAAAGATGTCAAAGTAGATGATGAGATTATTTTTCCTCTAGAATCTAAAGGAGATTACGGAAGAATCGCTTCTCAGACAGCTAAACAGGTCATTATTCAGAAAATCCGTGAAGCAGAGAAGACTGCTGTAATGAATGAATATGGTCAAAAAGAAGGAGAAATTGTCTCAGGAACAGTGCAGAGAACAGAAAGAGGTATTGTTTATATAGATATGGGAAGAGCAACAGGGGTTATTCCTTATGAAGAACAAATCCCTGGCGAGAAATTCAAACAAGGCGAAAGAGTGCGCACTTATCTATACGCAGTTGAAGAATCCCCTAAAGGAATAGTACTGAAGCTTTCCAGATCTCATCCTAAACTTCTTCATAAATTATTTGAAATAGAAGCTCCAGAAATAGCTCAGGGCGTAGTAGAAATAAAGGCTATAGCTCGTGAAGCTGGCTCTAGATCTAAAGTAGCAGTAAGTACTACAGATCCCCACATAGACCCTATCGGAGCTATGGTAGGTCAAAGAGGTGTCAGAGTTAGTACAGTTACAAGTGAATTAAGAGGTGAGAAGATAGACATAATTGAATGGAATGAAGATCCTAAATTATTCATTGAGGAATCCATATCCCCTGCTAAAGTATTAGATATAAAGGTTTTTCCTGAAGAAAATCGTGCAGAAATCACAGTGGCCCCAGAACAGCAGTCGCTAGCTATAGGTAAAGGTGGTCAAAATGTTCGTCTAGCAGCAAAGTTAACGGGTTGGAAAATAGATATCCGATCAGAAAACGTAGAAAAACCAACAGAAAAAGAGATTGGGATTGTGGATGAGAATACAGAAAATACAGAAGTTACTCCAGAATAATTTAAGGTAAATATTTTAAAAAACACAACAATACTAGTATTCAATAAAATGATACTGGTATTTGTGTTCTGTATGATATAATAAGCAGGAGTTTCCTAACACTCACATTATTATTTTAATTTAAAAAAAATTTATGAACTTTAAAAAAATACTACCGATACTCCTCATAATTCCAGCTTTCTTTTTTGTTTTATCAGTAGTTAAAGCAGAGGAAAATGAATCTGGTAAAAATAGACCTGGAGTTGGTGGTGAATTAAGAAACACATTCCAAGAAGGAAAAAAAGACCTTATAGAGAAGAGGGATAATAATAAAGATTCTAGAAATCGAGCATTAGAGATAAATGCTTCTACCAGAATTAAAATGGAAGCTTTGCTCGAACAGAGAAAAAATATGATGGAAGATAGAAAAGATTTACGATTACAAGGAACTAGTACTCTAGAGCAAAGAAGAGAAATAAATAGTGATATAAAAGGGATTAAAGATGGAGTTAAAGATGTTAGAGAGGGTGCAAAAGGAGAGGTAAAAGACATTAGAAAAGATATTAGAGATGGGCGTACAGAAAAGCTCAATGGTATTAAAAACTTTATAAACACTGCTATTCCTACACTAGAAATAGCAATAGTTAAAGTAGAAGACAGAATAGCATTAGCAGAAGCAAATAATTCAGCTAGCGGAACGAGAATAGCTGAAGCAAGAGCTTTTATAGTAATCGCTAAGGATAATATAGTAAAGACAAAAATAGCTATAAATGCTATAGCTTCTAGTACTACACAGCTAAACGCAAGTAGTACAAAGGTTCAAATAGAAAATATTAAGAAATCAATAAATGAAATCAGAGGTTATCTAAATCGTGCTAAGGAAAATATCTTAAAAGCATTGTCGAGAATTAAGCCAGAAGACAGAAGAGAGATGGGAAGACGTGGAACATCCACCCCACTTATCGTGGCTACCACATCTACTTCCGCAACAGCTACTACAAACACACCAACAAATTAAAAATTTATTAGTATAATTAAAAAATATGGATCCATTACAAACACAAAACAATGAATCTGGTGCAGACAAGTCTTCTGTTAGCTCAATAATAGGAATACTAGTCATAGTAATCATACTAATACTAGGTGCTTTCTATGTTTGGAGTAAAAATGGTGATGAAAAGTTAAATAATACAGCTTCTGTAAATTCTACAGAGACAGCCGTAACAGCCGAAGTAACTTCCACTTCATCGGTAGAAAGTGATGTTGACTCAGTGAATCTAGATAATTTAGACATAGACATAAACAGTCTTTAAAAAGCAAGAAAAATAAAATGCGTGCCAGATAAAAATGGCGCGCATTTTATTTTTCTTGCTTTTTTACGCTCTAAAGTATAGACTTTGTAAATCTAATTAAATAAAATGACAAATCAAAGCCACAATATAGTATCTTGGAAGTCACTAGATATAAAGAATCTACCAGGATCAGAGATAGAAATACATTGTTCAGTAGAAAGCTCTGTATTTAAGCCTTTTAGGAAGCTAGCTATAGCTGAAATACAAAACACTGCCGACCTACCAGGCTTCAGAAAAGGTAAAATACCTGAAGATATAATAGTTAAAAAAGTCGGCGAGATGAGTATATTGCAGGATGCTGCCGAAATATTGATATCAGAAATCTATATAAAAATAATCAAAGAAAAAGATCTAGACCCTATTGGTCGCCCAGACGTAAAGATAGTTAAACTCGCCCCCGATAATGATTTGGAATTTATCATAAGTACCGCTGTGGTTCCAGAAGTAACACTTCCAGACTATAAAAATATTTCCAAGAAAGAAATCGAGAAAAATTTAGATTTAGAACCAGCTACAGATAAAGAGTTAGAAAACGCAATCGAAGAAATACTTAAATTTCATAAAAAAGAAAAGATCGAGTTAACAGATGAATTCGTTAAATCTCTAGGTGCCGAATTCGAGAATGTAGAAGATTTTAAAAAGAAAGTCCGCGATAGTATAAACAGAGAGAAAGAAGAAAAAGCAAGAGAAAAGAGAAGACTTTCTATCTTAGAAAAAATACTTACCGAAACAAAGACAGATCTGCCTAAAATTCTAGTAGAAGCAGAATTAAATAAAATGATGTCACAGTTCGAAGGTGATCTGGAGGCTGCAAGTATAAAAATGAAAGACTATTTAGAAAAAATTAAAAAGACTGAGGAGGAATTAAGAAAAGATTGGATGGAAAGTGCAGAGAAGAAAGCAAAGACTCAATTAATCATAAATGAAATCGCAAAGAAAGAAGAAATAAAAGCGGACGAAAACGAAGTCCATAATTTTGCACACTACATAATAGAACAATATAAAGATGCAGATCATGATGCAACACACATATACGCTGAGACAATGATTACAAATAAGAAAGTTGTGGAGTTCCTAGAGGGTAAAATAGACAAAAAAGAAGACGAGAAAGATTCTGAAAAAGCCGAGAAAAAAGAAGAATCCTCAAAATAAAAACTGAATATTACAAGAGGAGAAGAGCTGAGATGGCAATAGCCGCTGTCTCGGCTTTTAGTATTTGATTACCCAGAGAATATAGCTGTAGCCCTCTTTCCTTAAAGAAGGCTAATTCACTAGCACTCCAGCCACCCTCAGGTCCTATAAATACCGCCAATCCTATTTCTTTTTTATCTTTTTTGCCCTCTTCTTTTGCAATATTTAAAATTTCATTTTTATCGAAAGGCTTCCCTTCTATATGAAGTACTACTGGAGCGAATTTTTTTCCTAATAATTTTTCATTAGAAAGCTCTACGAATATATTTTCTAAACGCTTAACCTCATCACTTATTTTAGGAATATCTACCCTTCCAGATTGTTCAGCCGCTTCTTTTATTATCTTCAAAGCTCTTTCAAAATTAACTTCTTTCTTTTCAGTTCGCTCAGTCAATATTGGAATAAAGTGTGATACACCTATCTCAGTACATTTTTCTAATACCCATTCATATTTATCTTTTTTAATAATAGATGAACAGATGCAAATATCATTTGTAATATTTATTTCTTTTTTTCTTCTCTCTGCTACCTTCATATGAATAACATCATCTGCTATAGATATTATTTCTACTAGGTACTCGATTCCATTGTCATCGAATAGTACAGCACTATCCCCCGGATCCATTCTCAAAACATTTTTCATCTGATGTGCTAACTCTGTGTTTTCTATTAACAAAGTATCTTTATCCTCCAGAGGTTTACCTATATAAAATCTATGAATTTTCATAATGAGTTTATTATAGCAAATAATCACCGCAAAACCCTAAAATTTGCACTTTTTCTTCCTTCTGCTAAACTAAATTTATTATGTTAATACCCACAGTTATAGAAAAGACAAATTTTGGTGAAAGAGCTTATGATATATACTCTCGCCTACTAAAGGAGAATATTATCTTCTTAGGCGGACCTATTGATGATCATATAGCTAATCTAGTCATAGCCCAGCTACTATTTTTACAATCAGAGAACTCTAAAAAGGATATTTCCCTATATATCAACTCCCCAGGTGGATCAGTCACGGCTGGAATGGCTATTATAGACACTATGAATCATATAGAAAATCAAGTCTCTACTATATGTGTCGGTATCGCTGCTTCTATGGGTGCCCTAATACTATCTGCTGGTAAGAAAGGTAAGCGTTTTGCACTTCCAAATTCAGAGGTTATGATACACCAGCCATTAGGTGGAGCAGAGGGACAGGCTTCAGATATTGCGATTGGTGCAAAACATATTCTAAAAACCAGAGAAATGGTACATAAATTACTCGCAGTAAACACCGGACAGCCTATTTCTAAGATAGAAACCGATGCAGATAGAGATTTCTTCATGTCAGCAGAAGAAGCAAAAAAATACGGAATTATAGATAAGATACTTCCACTAAAGAAGTCAAGCTAGACATAAGATAGCGAATGTTATATACTGAATTTGTTATCAATTTTAATTTTTAATTCGTTTTTTGTACTTCCCCGAATTCTGTAAATCCGCCCACGAATGAACTCGGCAATCCGCACATGTGCCTAAATCATATTTATATGCTGAAAACGCACGCGTTTCGGTTTAAAACAGATAAATCTGTTCGCTAAAAGGCAAAAGCGAGTTACATTCGCGTATGTCGACATTAACCAAAATACTACTACTCGCAGGAGCGGCGAATATCGTTGGTCTAGCAGTAGGTTACTATCTCCGCCTCATTATATCCCTCGGAAAAAAGGGTTCGATGGAGCTTGAGATCAAAGAAATGCTTTTAAAAGCAAAAGAAGATGCAAAGAAAATAGTAGATGAAGCAGAGAAAAAAGCTGATCAAGAATTAACAAAATTCAGATCTGAGATAAAGGAGAAACAAGAAAAAGCAGATCAAGTAGAATCTAGATTAATTAAGAAAGAAGACTTACTAGATAAGAGACAAGTAGATATAGATAAGGAAGTCGAATCTATTAAAGCAAAAATAGTAGAGGTAAAAGAAGTGAAGGAAAGAGTAGATAAGATGGAAGGTGAAAAGAAATCTGAACTTGAGAAAATAGCGAGGATGAGTGAAGAAGATGCTAGAAACATCTTAATTAAGCAGATCGAGAAGAATGCTGAGGAGGATCTAGTAGTTCGATTAAGAAAGTTAGAAATATCAGGCGAAGAAACACTTGAGAAGAAAGCTCAGGATATATTAGCTACATCTATACAGCGCCTAGCTAGCTCAGTAGGATCTGATTTATTATCAACACACTTGGAAATACCAAGTGATGATATTAAAGGTAAGATTATCGGAAAAGAAGGTAGAAATATCAAAGCTTTTGAGAGAATGACTGGAGTGGAACTAGTGGTAGATGATACCCCTGGCTTTATTACCATATCATCTTTTGACCCTATACGCAGACAAGTAGCTAGAATGGCTTTAGACGAGCTCATTAAAGACGGTAGAATACAGCCTGCAAAGATTGAGAAGACAGTAGAAGACGCTAAGAATAATATAAATAAAGTAATAAAGGAAAAAGGTGAAGCGGCAGCATATGAATGTGGAGTGCTTAATCTGGATCCTAGAATACTATTAATACTTGGTAGATTACATTTCAGAACAAGTTATGGACAAAATGTTCTTCAACATTCTATAGAAATGGCAAATATTGCCGGAATGATAGCTGAAGAAATAGGTGCAAATGTTCAGGTAGCAAAGGCTGGTGCCCTTCTTCATGATATCGGTAAAGCTTTAGACCATGAAGTGGCAGGAACTCATGTAGAAATAGGTCGCAGAATACTTCAGAAATTCAATGCCCCAGAAGCGATTATAAAGGCAATGCAGGCACATCACGAGGAATATCCTTATGAGACAGTCGAATCTAGAATAGTTCAAACAGCAGACGCAATATCAGGTTCTCGCCCAGGTGCCCGTCAGGATGGTATTGAGAACTATATAAAGCGTCTAGGTGATTTAGAGGCTATAGCAAATTCATTTACAGGTATTGAGAAATCTTATGCATTACAGGCAGGTCGTGAGATTCGTGTGTTCGTAAAGCCGGAATTAATATCTGATTTAGAGGCTCATAATATCGCTAGAAATATAGCTACAAAAATCGAAGACGATCTAAAATATCCAGGAGAAATAAAGGTTACAGTTATTAGAGAGAATCGCGTAGTAGAGTTTGCTAGATAAAATTTGTTTTTTGCTAATTCTCTACTTATATGTTGTAAAAGATATACCATTTTTAGGGGCTTGCTGAAAAAATGGCTTGATATATAATTATATTAGGTTAAAGCAAAATATTATTAGAATAATTATTTAATTATGAATAAAGCATCAATAGTAGACGCAGTTCAGCAGATTCTCGGCGGAACAAAAGTTCAAGCTGAGCAGGTTGTAGAAACTGTATTTAATACCATCATCAACGCTCTAAAGAAGGGCGAGGAAGTTTCTATCGCAGGTTTCGGAATCTACTCAGTAAAAGATCGCGCAGCTCGCGATGCTAGAAATCCTAGAACAGGAGAAACTGTAAAGGTTCCTGCTACTAAGGTTCCTAAGTTCCGTGCATCAAAGGCTCTTAAGGACGCTGTAAAATAAATCGTTTTCTAGCGTTAAATAAATAGTAAAAAGAAAGTAGATTTTTTAAGAATTCTTAGCAAAAAACCGCCACAATCTGGCGGTTTTTTGCTTTTATATAATATGATAATATATATGAATGAATTATCATGAAGAATCACCTGTAGAAATAATAAACAAAATAGATAGTAATTTAGTTCCCAATGAAGTCCCAGACGAAAAAGAAAGTAAAACTAGGAAAAAGAAAAAATCCTTGGAATCAGAAAACACACCAGAAGATAATGTGCGTGAGAAAAGAATATTAGATTCTATATTGAGATTATTGGAGCAGGAGGAAAATAAACTAGGAGAAGGAGGGACAGCAGAGGTATTCTTCCCCAATGATGCACCTAAGCTTTGTTATAAGATAATAAGGAAAGTAAACATAGTCACACCAAGACTAAAAGAGAAACTCCCCACTAGATATCAGAAATATGTTAGAGATGATATGCCTTGGCATCTTGATTTAACATCTGAAGCAGAATTAATGGAAGAAGCTAGGAAATTTACAGTCGAAAGTATCTCGGAGAATGAAGTTTTTATACCTAGGCCATTATTAATCTTTCATTTAAGTGCTGATGAGGAAATAAATGGTGTAGATGTTAAAGAAACTGTGGATGTGATAGTTATGGATAGAGTAAGTGGTATAGATTTAGAGCAATTAATGTTACAAGGGAAACAATTCCCCGAAAATTTTGATTTAGATAAGTTTATGAAAGCTCTAAGAGATTTTTTCGAAAAAATTAATTCTTCAGCAATTCATCACAGAGACGTCTTTGAAAGAAATATTATGGTGGGACCAAATTCTAAACCTTATGTAATAGATTTTGGACGTGGGATAAAAACAAACAATGATCCGTATGTAGAATATACAGCAAAAGGTCCATTGAATTTCTTAAACACAGATCAAGATGCTTTAGTTTCAATAGAGAAACACCTTCGAAGCTACTTGTATGGTAATCCTGTGAAAGATGCTGCATAGTGTACATTTAGCAAGCGTAGTTGACATATCTAACTTATAATGATAATATAATAACAAATGAGTACAAACATAACTGAAACTTTGTCCAAAGAAATCGAAGATGTTCTGAACAAGAACCCAGGGGTTCTAGTTACCCACGTCGGAAATTTTACTCTCGTCAAAGAGGGTTCCGATGCAATCAAAGATCATTCTGGAAAAACTTTCCTTGCAAGCATCATTCACGAAAAAGAAGGTCAGTTCCGGGTCTACCTCGGCTAATTTATCAAAATAGCCAATAATCGAAAATGTTCTCGTATAAGGGCGCCCCACCAGGCGCCCTTTCCTTTTATACACAAGACTACAAAATATTATTTTGGTGCCCCATCCGTGTCTCAGACTGGATGATATTAGACACAGTAAAGCTATTTCAGCGAAACATCAATTAGTACACTGACCGATCGACTATAGAGGTGTCATTTTCGTCAAATAAGTTACTAGCGTAGCAAACCGTCAACATCAAACGTATTTGGCTTTGACGGATCATAATTTGGCGCGTCATTAATTAAGTCGAGTCGCATCAAGACGGTCTTGGCGGATGGTTTAACATATACGTTGTCGCTACAAGCATTTCTAATATCTAAGTTCGCTATTTGACTATTCCCAATTCTATTTATCGCTTGTTCGCAGTTGTTTTTATAATGAGAGTAGTTCTCTTTATAGGCTATAACCTGTTTAGAACACTCCGCACCAATATTACTTAACTTAAATGACTTATAACTTGGAATCTGAAACTGTCCATTAGAATCCGTCGTTTGAGTTACGTTCTCAGTCTGCCAATATAGAGTCTCTCCCGAAGAACAGCGATAATTATACATAACTTGCACATTACTCAGGTCTTCACCTTTAGAATTTACTACCTTTCCGGATGAGGCTATAAATACGACATTCGCTTTGAGGACAACGATAACTATTAATATGCCAATAGCAACAAGCCCAAATATTAATTTTTTCATATGTTTATTGTAACACAAATCTACCAAATAACACGCTTGTGCGGGATAGGGGAATCGAACTCCTAACCACAGTTTGGAAAACTGTTATTTTACCATTAAACTAATCCCGCATTTATTTATTGAATTTTCTATAAACTAACGATATCTCCTTACATTGTATACGTTATAAAAGACTTTTATAGAATAGCATAAAGATAATATTTTTTCCAATTTTTTACATTTTTTACATTATTTTGTGACATCTTTTACATTATTTCACTTTCGCCATGATCTTAACCAGTTCGTCAAAATTATCCCCTTTCACTGCTTTTTTATTTCTAATAAATCCGCATTTTTCACAAATGTGCTCTATGAAAAATTCCCCGTCTTTTTTAAAAAGATTCGCAGGTTTCATTAATCCCCCACAAGTCTCTTCCCTATCGCCAGGATTAACATCTACATGTTTACTCCATAAACAATTATAGCAATGGTTTGTGTAACCATTTCCAATGTTTTGTTTACCACATTTTTCACAGATGAAGTCTTCGATCTGTTTTTTAAATTTCTTTTTGTCCATCTGTTACTACCTTAATATCGTCCACTTCACTTTTTATATCCACCATATCTTCATGAACATCCAGCAGTTCATCCTTAATCTTCTTAATATCGCTTCTAATAGCAGCCACTCCTTCGGCTTCCTCCTTAACCTCTGTCTCTGTTCTTTCGGTAATTTTTTTCTCTCTTTTTAATCCAGTAAT
>JAUSHF010000035.1 GCA_030648705.1 bacterium | reverse complement strand
ATTTAGGGTGTATTGACAGGTCAGCGTCTATGAAGCCGAAAAAGTCGACCCCGACTTTTTCGGCTTCTCTTTCAGCTTCCCTCGCACCAGTCAAAATAGCTATACCTTTTCCTTTTTCTAATATCTTAATAATTATAAGATTAACACATAATTCATCATATTTTTTCTTAACAATATATTCATTAACGACGGTAGAGGTATTATCCGTAGAGGCATTATCCACTACTAATATTTCGACATCAAATCCTTTTAAAAAAGATGTTAGGCTTTCCCCTCTAAATTCATTCAAAACTTTATCAAGAGTTCTCTCCATTATCTTCTCTTCATTATATACAGGTATTACTAGTAGAAATTTCATCTTGAGTTTAATACTTTTTCCCAATTTAATATTTATAAATTAATCTCAGATGAATTGTATCATATACATATATAAAATAATCTGCGCCGACACTGCACTGACACTACATTGATCCACATGACACCATTTGACACCCCTCGCATAATTGCTATAATTTATAAATATGGAAGAAATAAAACCACTAGCAGTATACACCACCACAGAAACCCAGAAAGTACTTCGCATCAGCGAAAGCACTATTAAACGTATGTTAAAGAAAGGTCTAATAAGAGCAAATAAAGTCGGCGGTCAATACAGAATATTAGGAAAAGAAATTCTTCGTCTCGTTTCCCCTGCCCTCGAAGAGAAAGCCATAAAATCTTATCTGAACGTCAAAGGAAAAGTTATTAATAAAGTAAATAAGTGGTAATTAATTTCATGATACTCATTAATAAACTAAAAATTCATCCTTATTATATTTTCGCAAAAGAAAAGTGGCTTAATGACGGCTTCCAAAAATATTTCCAAAATATGAGCTGGATGTTTGCGGGCAGAGTATTAACCATATTAATAACTTTTTTAGTAAATATATATATTGCCAGATATTTACAGCCATTAGATTACGGAATACTTAATTATGTATTAAGCTTCGTGGGTTTATTCGCTATATTACCTAGCTTAGGTGTGGATAGTATCTTACTTAGAGAATTATCCTATAACAAAGAAAAAAGGAATTCATTACTGGGCACTGCTTTTACCATTAAAGGAATAGGGGCAATACTGGCATTTTTATTAGTAATAGTAATAGTATTCGTAGGAAAAATAGGATCTTATGAAAGACTTCTAATACTTATATATAGTACTACTTTTTTCTTTTCAGCATTTAATGTTATAGAAATATTCTTCCAATCATCTGTATTATCAAAGAAAACAGTATTTGTACAAATAACATCGACCATAATAGTAACCGCATTCAAAATATATCTACTAATCAATAATTACGGAACTGGTTGGTTTATACTTGCTTATGTTTTAGACAGCCTCTTATTAGCTATAGGAAGTATCTATGTCTATAAGAAATATAAAGAACAGATATTGAAGTGGTGCTTTCATTTACCCACTGCAAAGATTTTACTTAATAATTCATGGCCTATAATCTTAGCAGGATTCGCAGGTATGATTTATTTAAAAATAGACCAAGTTATGATTAGAAACATACTAGATAATTACCAACTCGGTATATATTCCGCAGCAGTTAAATTATCGGAATTCTGGTATTTTATACCAGGTGTGATAGCAGGTTCTGTGTTCCCTGCTATTATAAATGCAAAGAAGACCTCTGAGGGACAATATTTATCCCGTTTGAAGAAGTTAAATTGGTTACTAATATTAATAGCCCTAGTAATAGCCATACCAGTTTCATTATTTTCTAAACAAATAATAAATTTAATCTTCGGAGCCAAATACATTCTTTCTGCACCAAGCCTAAGTGTTTACATATGGGCTGGAGTGGCTGTATTCTGGGGAGCAGGTATAGCTCAATATTTAATAGCAGAAAATAAGACGGTAAAATTCTTTATCACGACATCTACTGGAGCTTTAGTAAATATAATACTTAATTTTTATATGATACCATTATTAGGTATTGTGGGGGCGGCATGGGCATCGTTAATATCATATTTTGTGGTTCCACTCATGCTTCTTTCTTGGAAAGACACACGTGGTCAAATTATTAATTTATTTAAATTTAAATAATTATTATGAAATATCTAGTTTTAGGATCAGCAGGACAAATAGGAAGTGCTTTTGTAAAAAAAATAAAAAA
This sequence comes from bacterium, assembly GCA_030648705.1. Classification (GTDB taxonomy): domain Bacteria; phylum Patescibacteriota; class Minisyncoccia; order Phycocordibacterales; family PALSA-1337; genus JAPLZH01. Next base: position 5,281 of record JAUSHF010000035.1, on the reverse strand, counting down.
AGAACACAAGAATGATTCTATAATAGAATTTGATATTGAAACCAGTCCAAAAGAAGATTTGAGAATTTATCATAATGAATTATTAGATAAAGCAGTCAAAGAATGTGACTTTGTATTTTTCTTCGCTTTCGATGTGGGTGGTTCTAGATATCTTAAAACATATCAGAATACTTTTGACTTCATCTCAAACAATACAAAAATTATAAACAACACTTTTGATATAATTAAAAAGCATAATAAACCTTTCATATTTGCCTCTAGTCAAATGGCTAATATGTCCTTCTCTGGATACGGTAGATTAAAAGCCGTTGGTGAATCGTACACAAATGCTTTAGCTGGATTAGTAGTTAAATTCTGGAATGTATACGGAATAGAACACGATTTAAATAAATCTCACGTCATAACAGATTTGATTATTAAAGCTAGAAATACTAAAACTATAGATTTATTGACCGATGGCACAGAAGAAAGACAATTCCTCTATGCAGACGACTGTTGCGAATGTCTTCTAGAGATAGTGAAGAGATATAAAGATATTCCTAGATACAAAGAACTTCACGTTACAAATTTTGAATGGAGTTCAGTACTCGATGTAGCAGAAATAATAGCAAGTCATTATCCCGGATCAAAAATCATACCTTCCACCTCAGGTGATGATTTTCAAAAGAATAAGAAAAATGAACCAGATCCATATATATTAGAATTCTGGAAACCAAAGACAAATTTAAAAACAGGTATTTCAAAAATAGTCTCCGTAATGGAAAAAGAGGCTGAACATTTTTTCGGTAAAAATAAAAAATAAATTATGAATAATAAAATTCTAGTCAGTACCATCACCCCCTGCTTTAGAATGAAGAAGTACTTAAAACTTTTTCTAGATGAATTACCCAAACAGACAATGTTTAATGAATTAGAAATAGTTTTAGACCATAATGAACCAGATCCAGAAGAGGTTGAATGGGTTAAAGAATTCCAATCAAAATATCCAGGAAGAATTAAACATATCATAATTCCTAAAGTAGATCCTATCGGTACCTCTATGAACAGATGTATTAAAGAGGCATCGGGTAAATATGTCACTATTTGGAATGTGGACGATTTAAGAACTCCTAATTCTATAGAGCTACAATATAAAATGTTAGAAGAAAATTCTGAATACGGATTAGCTTACGGAAATTATGTTATAGTCCGAAACTTTGGTTCAGAAATTGGTAAATTAGTAGATCATTCTAAAATCCCAGAAACAGAATTAACTAGATCAATGATTACTGGTCCCTTTATATTTTGGAGAAAAGATTTGTCAGAAAAAGCAGGATATTTCGATGAGCAATTAATCCAAGGTCCAGACTTTGATCTATCAGTACGTCTAGCTTTTCATACTAAAGCTAAAATGACTACAGAAATTCTAGGTTTCTACTTAAACGAAGGAAAAGGAATGAGTACTAAGCCTGACTCACCTCAGCCTATAGAGCGAGTGACTATAGAATTAAGATACGGAATCTGTGACAAAATAGATTATGACCACGTGGTTAGCTCTTCTAAATACAGCACCCCTTTTATAAAAGAATTTGGTGTATGGAATCCTGTAAGTAAATATGTTCCGAATTACACTTCCCTATTAGCAGAAAGAAAAAAACTTTGGTATAAAAAAGGAATGAGAAGATATATTTTAGGTAAAATTTTATTCTTCAAACCCATAAGGAATAATTTAAAAAAAGGGATTAAGAAAATTATTAAAATATACAAAAAATGAAAGTAGTAGCATTAATGCCTGTAAAAAATGACGCTTGGATTTTAAGGACTACAATTCCTCAATTAAAGATATTTGTAGATGATATATTATGTTTAGACGGTTTTTCCGAAGATAATACTTTAGAAGTATTAAAAGAATTTAATGTAAAAGTTAAAACTCAAAGTGGAAAAGAAACAAATTATTCTAAATGGAGGAATGAATTATTAGATTGGGGTCGTAACGAAGGAGGTACACATTTTGTATGGCTAGATGCAGATGAAGCTTTTACATCAAATTTTTTACCAATATTCAAAGACACTTTAGAAAAGATGAAGCCCGGAGAAAAATTAGCAATGAATTGGCTTTGTCTATGGAAAGATTATCGAGTATATAGAAATGATAATTCTATATGGAGTAATTTATACAAAGATTTTATATTTTGTGATGACGATAAATCTTCTTTTGGTAATACACTTTTACACGAAGGCAGAACTCCAAACTCTGAAATAAAAGAGTGGACAAAATTACCATTAGAAAAAGGATCTGTTCTACACTTCCAATTTGTACCATTTAAAAAATTCCAAATTAAACAAGCTTTTCAAAGGTGCAGAGAGTATGTAGCAAAGACAGGTAGTGTTAGGAGAATTAACAATAAATACAGCGAGACATTAGATAAAGATGATGTTAAATTAAAAGATATCCCAAAAGAGTGGCTTTCTGGAATAATCGTACCAAAAGAAATTCTAACTATGGATGATATATATTATAAGAAGAGTATTATGAATTTCTTTAAAGAATATGGTGTAAAATATTTTGAACCGCTAGAAATCTGGCATTTGGATGAATTAAAGAAAATCTTTATAGAGAAACTCTCCAGAGAACCAAAAATAAAAAAATATCCCAAGATATTAATAGAGATTAATAAAATTAAAAACAAAGTTAAAAATATATGCAACTCCTAAGAAAATTAAAATCTTCAAATTATTATAGGTTTAGAGTCATAGTCGAAAAGATACTAGATTTTTCTGTAGGTATATTCATGTTTCAATACCAAAGAAAAGATAACATGTTTAATTGGTTTTACAACTGTATCAAATACCAAATTATAGATAATCCCAATTCTTCACCAAAATATAATTATTATGAATTTGGGGTCGCTAGTGGTGGTTCCATCAGAATTTATATACTTGCCCTTAAAAAATTTTGTCGTGACTATAATTACGATATAAGAAAATTTCACATATTTGGCTTCGACAGTTTTTCAGGTCTCCCAGAACCGCAAAAGGAAGATAGGAGAAGTGATTGGAAGAAAGGAAATATGACACACAAAAAAGAAGAAGTGGAGAGTATCATTAAAGAAACGAAATTCCCCTCTGAAAATCTCCATTTAATAGAAGGATATTTTGATAAAACTCTTAATATGGAATTACAAAAAAGTCTTAGTGAACACAGACCATCAATAGTGAATATAGATGTTGATTATTATTCTTCCACAATGACTGTTTTACTTTGGTTAAAAGATATACTACCTAGTGGATGCTTCTTCAGATTTGATGATATATGGGCGTTCTACGGTCACCCAGAAAAAGGAGAATTAAAAGCTATTAAAGATTTTAATTCTAAAGATTTCGGACATTTAACACAGTTCCCAATCTTCGGATTAAGCAGTTATAGTTATGTATACTCTAAAAAGGAATTTGAATACCAATAATTTTATAATGATTAAAAAAATTATCTCAAGACTTAGTATCATAATTAAAAGTTTACCTAATATTTTATTAGGTGCTTTATTCGAATACAAAAAACATCCTTGGACTTATATATTCTCTAAATTATTTTTATCAGTCGAATATACATCAACTAATTCGAGGAAGTATTTCCTTAAGTATTTCAAAATAGAAAAATTAGATGAAAATGATAGTAAAATTACTCTTGGAGAAGACACCATAATAATTAGTAATATTTTGTGTGATCAGGAAGGAACTATTCGGGATATTCTATTATCTTACTTTGATATTATATATTCATTAAAAGTTAAGTACCCGATATCTGTAGTCTGTATCGAAGGACCTTATGAAAATGAATTCCTAAAAATAAATGACGGTGATTATATTATCGATGCTGGAGCAAATTTCGGATTATTCTCCTTCTCTACGTGCAGAAGAAAACCTAATGGAAAAGTATTCTCTTTTGAACCTATAAAAGAGGTATATTCTGTACTAGAGAAAACAAAAGCCTATAATAATATACCTAATATAAATAACATAAACCAATCACTAGGTATAAAGAGAGAGGATGTTTACTTCAAATATGATATCAATAATCCTGGTGGTTCCCATGTAACAGAAGATTCGGGCTCAGAAAAGGAAAAAGTGAAAGTTGAACAAAACTCTATAGATAATTATGTTTTTTCGAATAACATTCCTAAAATAGATTTTATAAAAATGGATATAGAGGGTGAAGAAAGGAATGCTTTGAATGGAGCCCGAGAAACTATATTGAAATTCAAACCAAGATTATCAATCTGTACATATCATTATCCAGAAGATAAGAAGATTCTAACAAATATTATAAAAGATATTAGGAATGATTATGTATTCTATTATTCTAATTATAAGCTATATGCAAAATAATATGACAAAAAAAGATTTAAAAAGCTTTGAAGCACATAATGCCGATTACGAAACTAAGGTAGGTATAGAATCATTCAGAGATACGATTAAACAATATAATATCGAGGAAAAGTTTGAATGTTCTCAGTTTAGTAAAGCAATATCCAAAATAAAAGATGTGAATGTACATATAGATGTTGGCTCTGGTGGCGGTTGGTTACTTTTTAAGACTTCCCCATTATTCAAAAAAGTATATGGTATAGAGCCATCTAAGATTGCTTGTGATAACGTGTCCATTCTCATTAAAGAAAAAGGTGTGAGTAATATAGAATTAATTAATTCGGACATGATCGAGGGTTTAGAAAAAATAAATCTACAGGAACCAGCTTTTTTCACGACAGCTATAGTCTTGTCACACATTAAGAACTTTTATGTTAAAAAATTTCTAAAGAAATTAAATGGTGTTCCCAATGGTTCTGCTATATATTTCTGCGAAAGATATGATAGAAATATCCAACAAAAATTATGGTATGTCCGAAGAAAATATTGGTGGGCTAAAAATTTAAACGAGTGGCAGTTAGAGTTTTTTGGATTTGAAGATAACGGATACAGGGGTGGTATATTTGCATTAAAAGTTGGAAAAGGGGGAATTACAAATAATTTTAAACCTAACATAAAGGAGGATGTGTTATGGTTCTTCGACGGTCTTAAAAATAAATCTTTAAGATTGTCTAGATTTTGTCATAGAATTATCAAAAAATGTTTAAAAAAATCTTAAAAAAGATATATTCCAGAAGTCCATCGTATGTTAAAAAATTCATAGTTTATATCTATGATTATTATGGATTTATATACTGTCTAAAGAAAAATCCCTTAGGAGATACTCTTTCGAAAAAGAAGGTTGGCAATCCGAAAAAGAATATTCTTTTTTATCATA
>JAUSHF010000033.1 GCA_030648705.1 bacterium | reverse complement strand
CATCAGTTCATAGCACAGCTCGAAGAAGGCATTAAAGATTCAGTGTTTGGAAACGTAGGATCTATAGCGTCATTCAGAGTGGGTGCCGAAGATGCAGAATATTTAGAGAAGCAGTTTTCACCAGTATTTACCGCAAAAGATTTAATGAATATAGATAACAGAAATGCATATATGAAAATGTTATCTAATGGAGTACCAGTTAAACCTTTTAATATAGAGATTCCAGCTCCTGAAAAAGGTAATCCAGAAATAGGAGAGAAAATAAAACAGCTTTCATATTTAAAATTTGGAAAGGATAGAGCGATGGTGGAAGAGGAGGTGATGGCAAAGTATAAAAAATAGTAAAATATTAATATAAAAAACATGAATGAAGAAAAAGCGGGCAATATAGATGTAAAATTTGGAACAGAAGAAAGTTTTAGTGTTCCGATTACACAAAGGGATTTTACTTTAGAGGAATATCATCTTTTTATAAATCCAGAAAATGATGCTGAATTAAGCAGAAGAGCAAAAATAATTGAGGAGAAAAATATTAATCCGGGTTTAATCCCCATAGATGTCTATGGCAATAGAAAAATCATAGAGTTTGGTGGTAATAGCTCAAGGCTTAAAGAAATAGGTTTAAAGGATTTAGATTCGTTAAACTTGCCCGAGGTACAAAAAGATAGTTTGAAAAATTGGTTAAGTGGACCAGAACAAGGTCTCTAGAATGAAGGGGGTGAACTGTACGGTAAAATCGTACAGTTCAAAATATTAACAGAGGATGGAAAAGCAGTCTAATTTTTTATAAACCTAAATGAATAAGAAACAAATAATATTAATTTCGATTTTCTTAATATTGATTCTAATAGTATTAGCTTTTTTTATTGGTACTAAGAAAGTAAATTCTGATTTAAACGTATTAACTATAAATAACCATAAAGTTAAAATAGAAAAGGTTTCTTCAGAAGAAAATAAAGCCCGAGGATTGAGCGGAAGGAAAGAATTATTAAAAAATGAAGGAATGCTCTTTGTCTTTGAAAATTCACAAAAGTGGGGTATTTGGATGAAGGATATGCTTTTCAGTATAGATATAGTGTGGCTTGATGAGAAGATGAATATTGTCGACTACAAAGAAAATGTTTCTCCAGATACATTTCCTAAAATTTTCTTCCCTAATTTACCCTCTAAATATGTACTAGAATTACCGTCTGGCTCGATAAAAACTTTAGACATCGAAAAAGGAATTGCCGTCTATTAAAAAAGTGTGACATAAAGATGTTTTTTGAAAGTTATCCACTATTTCTTCTTCTTCATTAAAAATTTAAGAGGTAAAATATGAGTGTGGAAGTTCTTTAAATACTCGCAGTCAGCGAGTAATTTTTGTCCCCGTTTAAATTTAATAATTTATTAATTAAATAATTTTTTCAAAATCTTTTATGGTAAAAGCAGTAAAAAACAGTAAGAAAAATGATGTGTTGGTGAAAAGTGTTAAAAAGAGAAATGGTAATATATTACCTTTTGATGTTGAAAAAATAGTTAATGCTATTTGGAAAGGAATGATGTCTACCGGAGAAGGTTCCAGAGAGGAAGCAGAGCTTGTGGCCAGTAAAGTATATGCAGAACTAGTCAGAATTTCCAAAAAATTCGAAGATTTTATTCCTACCGTGGAAGGAATTCAGGATATTGTAGAAAAAGAGCTTATCTTATCTGATTATGTTAAGACATCTAAACACTACATTCTTTATCGTGAAGAAAGATCTAAATTAAGAGCACACGGAATACAGGTTCCAGAAAAATTAAGAAAATTAGCAGAAGAAAGTAAGAGTTATTTTAGAAATCCACTCGGAGAATTTATTTACTACAGAACATACTCAAACTGGATAGAGAGTGAAGGACGCAGAGAGACATGGATAGAGACAGTAGATAGATATGTAACTTTTATGAAGGAGAATTTAGGAAATAAATTAAAGGATGCAGAATACGCAGAAGTTAGAGAAGCTATATTAAAGCATGAAGCAATGCCGTCTATGAGACTTCTTCAATTCGCCGGTAAAGCTGCACGTGCTACTAACGTTTGTGCTTATAACTGTTCATTTATAGCTCCAGAAAAATTCCAAGATCTAGCTGAGATTATGTATATTTCTATGTGTGGTGCTGGTGCTGGCTGGTCAGTAGAGAGTCAGAATGTACAAAAGTTTCCACAGATCGCTATGCAGTCTGGAGAGAAATTACCTAAACACGTAATAGATGATAGCAAAGAAGGTTGGTGCGATGCTTTTGCACTTGGAATGAAGACTTGGGCAGATGGTAAAGATATAGAATTTGATTATTCAGGGCTTCGTCCAGCTGGCGCACGTTTAAAGACTATGGGAGGAAAAAGTTCTGGTCCGGAGCCACTCCGACAGCTTATAAACTTCACTAGAGAAAAGATTATAAAAAGACAGGGAAGACGTCTAGAAAACATAGATATTCATGACATTATATGTAAGGTTGGTGAGATAGTAGTATCAGGAGGAGTTAGAAGAAGTGCTATGATTTCTCTATCAGATTTAGATGATGAGAAGATTCGTGATGCAAAGAAGGGTCAATTCTGGAATACAGATCCACAGAGAATGTTAGCTAATAACTCAGCAGTTTACACTCATAAGCCTACAGTGGGAGAATTTATGGAAGAGTGGGTCGCTCTTATGAAGTCAGGAACAGGTGAGAGAGGTATTTTTAATAGAGGTTCACTTCCTGCCACTTTACCAAAGAGAAGAATGGAATTATTTAAAGGTCAAAAGCTTCCACAGTTTGGAACGAACCCTTGTGGAGAAATCATCTTACAGTCAAAACAGTTTTGTAACTTATCAGAAATAGTGGCTCGTTCAGAAGATACAGAGAAGAGTCTTTTAAGAAAAATGAAAGTAGCCTCAATACTCGGAACATACCAGTCTACTCTTACATTTTTCCCATATCTTTCTAAGGAGTGGAAGACGAATTGTGAAAAGGAAAGATTATTAGGAGTTTCTATTACTGGTCAATGGGATTGTGCTGTAGTTCGAAAGCCAGAAGTACTTCGTAAGCTAAGAGATGAGTCTATAAAGATGAATAAGCTTTATGCAAAGAGATTTGGTATTACCGCTTCATCATGTATTACAGCTGTGAAGCCATCAGGTAACCTTTCTCAGACAGTGGACTGTTCATCTGGTATGCATCCTCGTCACTCAGCTTACTATATTCGCAGAGTTAGAATAGCTTCTACAGACTCTCTATTTAAAATGTTGAAAGATCAAGGTGTTCCATTTAATCCTGAAGTAGGACAGAATATGGAAACAGCTACTACATACGTAATAGATTTTCCAATCAAGTCTCCTCAGGGCACAGTGTTTAAGAATGATCAGTCGGCTTTAGAACAGTTAGAGTATTGGAAGAATGTAAAAATAAATTACACAGAACATAATCCATCAGTGACAGTATCTATCGGTGATGAAGAGTGGATAGAAGTAGCGAACTGGATTTACAAGAATTGGGAAATCGTAGGCGGTCTATCATTCCTCCCTAGAAATGACCACGTTTATCAGCTTGCTCCATACGAGACAGTGAATAAAGAAAGATACGAAGAATTATTAAAAAGATTCGAGCACATAGACTTCTCAAAGATTGTGACTTATGAAATAAATGATGAGACAGAGGTTAAAAAAGAATTGGCTTGTGTAGGAGGAGTTTGTGAAATTGATATGGTTACAGATAAAAAATAATTAGGATATGAAAAAGCCGGTGATGAGCCGGCTTTATGTTTGTGATTGCATGATCGATGTGATCGAAATTTGGAATCAATATTTTGCCCAATACTTCATCATGGCACCCAGTGTTAGGGTAACCATGTAGACTGCGAACCATGCAAAGCGTTCGTTTGAGGAGATATTTGGTTCAAACTCCTCATTCTTCTCGCCAAATTTCCGTTTAAGGATGTCAGCGAGCCATTCCGTTTTTTGATTTTCTTCGAGTTTGGGCCAGACATTTAATCTGAACCATTTACCGACTCGGCCTCCGAGCCAGCAATCCGCTAGGAAAATGAATCCCCAGTAAGGGGGGAATGATCCACCGAGATGGCTGACGGTGAGGAAGATCGAAATACCGACTCCGCCGAAAGCCAATCTCTGCATCCATTCGAGGTCGCCTCGGGCACTGCCAAGTAGTCGTCTCATCACTTTACTTCCATCTGCTAGGGTAGGGATGATGAGGTCGAATAGAATAATATTTCCATTAATGAAGCAAACTTGCTCGAACTCCTTTTGACTGATTATCCCTCCTAGAAGACAGAGAAGTGTGACCAGAACCAGAAATAAATTTCCTGGAACACCCGCTATTAGAAGCAGGGAATTTTTCCTCCAAGAAAACTCTCTCAGTTTATAAGCGCAATCTTTATCTGGTATGGAATACGCTGCCACTATCATGAAATATAGATTAGTTTTTACACCCATATACTCCATGGTAATGAAATGAAAAAGTTCGTGAATCACCACCGACGCTATTAGCATCGAAGCTAGCCAAAGGGCATCAGCTCTTCCGAGAATGGTACCGAGTGACCAGTAAACGAAGAAACTCAAAGTGGCTGAAAATACAGCCACAAAAAGACTGTATTTTCTTTTGATTCTCTCTTAGGGTCCATACCCCGCCAGCTTGCTGCGGGATATGGTATCCTGTACCCATGAGTCTATATCTCCACAAAAGTCATAATGTAAACTGTCTTATCTACCACATTGTCTGTCCTACTAAAT
>JAUSHF010000030.1 GCA_030648705.1 bacterium | reverse complement strand
TCCTACAGCGATAATGAGGTCCAAATTGTAGTATTTTACAAGATATTCTTTACCATCGGCACCAGTTCGTCGGAATTCCCGACATACTGAATTTTCATCCAATTCGCCTTCCTGAAAGATATTTTGGATATGTTCAGTCACTGTTGACCGCCCTTTATTATAGAGCGTTGCAATCGTGTCTTGTGTCAGCCACACAGTATCACCATCAAAACGAACAACGATTTTGACATGCCCATTTTGGTCTTTGTATATGACGATTTGTGAATTGAGGATTTTCATGGGTTTATTTTATAACTTCCCAATATCCCCCTTTATCAGGGCCGATACGCATAATGAGACCTTTTTCCTTTAATTTAGCTAGATTATTTTCTACTGCTGTCGTTGAAATGTCCAGCTTTAGAGACAATTCTGGTATTGTGATATTTCTATTATTTTTCATCAAATCAATGATTTTCTCTTGGTTTTCACCCAACTTATCACCCAACTTATCACCCACTTGTTCTCCCACCCCATTGTATTCCTTCATTCTTTGCTCCACACTCATTTTCTGCAAATCCGGCCTTTCAAAGGAAATGCCGAAATAAACATCAGTAGCTTCGATGATTGGATGAGGTAAAAGATACTCATCCATCATTTCATTGATTCGGAGGAGTCCAGAACCAATCTTCTCGACAAGCTCCATTCTTTGCATCAAGCCAAATAGTAAATTGTTTCGGGGATAACTTTTTTTGTATAAATCTTCAACCTTCATTTTGCCTACCAAGCCACCTGGATTGTCGATTACTACCCTATCGGAATATATGCTGATCTGGATATTGGCACTAGAGAAATAATCACGGTGAGCGATGGCATTTAACAAAGCCTCTCTCAAAGCCTTTTCTGGCAATTCCAAAACTTCTTCCCGAGGACCACCAGTCATGATATATTCCGTATTTAACTTTGAACGCAAATAATCGAAAGCTGAGATGTAATTAGTAAGTAGATCAGCATCAAACTCTTTACTATCGATCACCTTTGTTTTGGTTTTACCCATGAAAAGAGCACAGACGATAGTGGCATTGCGAGAAATTCTTGTCGCCTTTTTACAAAACAATAAAGCTCCGGCGTTCTTCATCATTCCCCCACTTGATAATTCCAGATTCTTCAAAACATCTTCACGGCTCAACTTGGTTTCGACGCCTATCTCGTCCAGAAAATTTTTATAAGCATCTTCATTAAAATCCTTGTCAAAACTAAACTTTTCATTCGGTGATTCGTCAAAATTTCTAACTAGAGATTGGATCTCCGATCTGATTTTATTGTTAAATCCAGACGATTTAAGTTTGCCATCATCGGTGACGCCAATTAAAATCTTTCCACCCATGGAATTTGCCATAGCACAAATTTCTCTAGCCAAGCTTTGGTTATAACTTTCTTTGAATTCAAGGTTATAGCCTTCGCCCTGTTGTATTAAGAAATCTAATTCTTCTTTGGTCATGATAACAATATTACCATATTTAAAATTCATTAAAAAGTGAGGACTTTCGTGTTATTTTTTATTTATTTTTCCCTTCTTCTTATTCACCTCCACCAACTTTTTCACCTCGCGGTCAAAGTCGGATATGTAATCTTTATCCTGTGTAACCTTGTATTTTTCAAATTCATGGAGTGCAAGTGTTTCAGCTACTTCATGGCTGACTTTTCCTGTATCAACCAAAATATCACGTTCATTAAACTTTAGAAAAACATCGAGCTTTACTACCCAGTCTTTCATGTGCATTATTATTCCGCGTTGTGCCTGCATTTCGGCATAATCGAGATACATGTTGACTATTCTATTCAAATGGTCGAGTTCATTTTCTTGAAGATAGTTTTTTGCGATAATAACATCCGTTTCCCTAATTTTACCTTTTGGAGAATTTTTCCAAACATTAAGCCCCATATTATTTTTTGTGCTGTCTGCTCTTTTGGAAATGATCTCTGCGGCAGTTTGACCAGTAATGGCAAAGTGAAGCTTGTTTTGCACTGTGGCGAAAAATTGCTTGGTAATACCACTGTCAGGAGAATAGTCGGCGCTACACTCGGCATAAATATCAGTGATCTTCTGATACATGCGCCTTTCGCTCGAACGGATATTCCTGATTCTTGCCAACTGTTCCTCAAAATAATCTTTGCCAAAAATATTGTTTGGGTTTTTGAGCCTTTCGTCATCCATAGTAAATCCCTTTATTATGTATTCTTTCAGCCTTTCGGTCGCCCAAATGCGAAATTGCGTGGCTTGGGCGCTATTTACTCTGTATCCAACAGAAATGATTGCATCGAGGTTATAATATTGTGTCTTGTAGATTTTTCCATCACTGGCAGTTGTTTCCAAAATGGAAATAACTGAATTTTCTTGCAATTCTCCACTTTCAAAAATATTCTTAAGATGTTTATTTACTGCAGGAATGCCAACGTCAAAAAGCTCGGAAATCTTCGCCTGAGTCAACCAGATATTTTCATCACGCAAAAATATCTCCACCTTTACCTTGCCATTCGGCGTGGTGTAAAGTAGAAACTCCGTAAAAATGTTATTTGGCAGAATTTGTTGATTCTTTTTTCTCATATAATAGATACATTATATCAAACATACGCTATTTTTTATATTACTACTAATTTTCTATAATTAGCAGTAAATTAGCAATAGGTCACCTTTACTTCCTTCAACTTGATAAAATCTTTCCACCAACTTATCATCCACTCTTATGACTTGTCAAAAACGTGTTTTCATTAACAACGGTCATTTAAGATAAGGTAGAGAATAATTCAGTCAAACTATCCTTTATTACTTTATCAGTAACACTATTAAATATAGAATCAAAGTCAATGTCTTTAAAATCGGAAGCTTTTTTTCCAAAATGTTTCAGAAATTCAGATTTGCAATAGCTCCTAAATTCAGCTAAGTTACTAAAATTAGAAGGATTTTTAGGATTCATTCCAGAAAGTTTTAATAATAAATATTCGGAATTATGTTCTATGAATTGCACAATGTCATCACTTTGTTTAATAAGAGCTTCTATAGCTGAAGAATCATCAATGTCCTTATCTAGAAGGAAAAAACGCTTTTGTCCCTCGTATCTTTCTTTAATCAGATCGTACTTTGACTTGAAGCCCTTAACGTCACTAACACCATCTAATTTACCTTGAGACACTGAGATTTCTACAATTTCTACCTTGATGCTGAACTGAATGTGGGATTTCACAAAATCCTCTTTAAATTTTTTGGTCGTTAAGTAACCAAATAGATTGAATTCAGTGGTCCCTTCACTAATCAATAAATAGTAGACTTTAAAGCTTTTCTTTTTATTCATAAGCTTATAAGAGATTATTTATTATTCTGTTGAAATCAATAGTATTTGGGATCCCGCCAAGAGAGCCTAGACGATATATTCTTTTTACATTATCTCTTTCCTTCACATCATAGTCCGATACTTTTGACACAGTTATATTATCATCCTTTTTTTCTAATATATGAGCTTGGTCATTTTGTAAGAGATCAAAAGTCTCATGATTATGTGATGAGAAAAATATCTGAGCATTATTTTTATTTATATCTTTATCTTTAAATAAATTAAGGATTGCGATTTCCATATCTGGATGATAGAACTTACTTGTCTCGTCGTAAATAACAACACCACCGTTTTTAAGTATTCTAATAATTTCGCTTATATAGGATACAAGCTCTCTCGTTCCAGCAGAAAGTTCCATTATAGGGATAAGTTTATAAAAATTACTATATTGGGCATCAAAACTAAAAGATTTTTGATCTCCTTTTATTATAAATTGTTCAAAAGATGGCTCAAAATATTTAGTAATTGGATTAATGATATTTAAAGAGTCTTTAACGTTTTTATCACCATTGATGTATCTAAGTGCAAAATTTAATAGTCCACTTATGCTATTCTGTCCAATTTGAACAGATCGTTTATCGGTAATAAAACAAAAGTCGGTCTTAATTTTATTAAGATTAGAAATACCAATTCCTTCTTTTAGATTACTGAATACCGATATATCAGAGCTGTCATCTAGGAGAACAGAAAGAAAGGAAGATTTTTTGGGTGCAGTGATATTTTCTGTTAATAATGTTGTGCTTATTTTATTCTTTATACTTGTCTCAAAAGAAATTTTGTTGTCTTTTCTAGTAAACACTTCTTTGTTGTTTTTATATAACACTTCTTGATCAATCTCTCTACCTTCGTTTACAATAGAAAATGAATAATGATAACTATCTTCATTTATTATAAAATCAATTTCCATAACAATAGGCTGTGTTTGCATTGATATATGGTAGTTGGGGGTTGCAATTATGGTATCTTGTTTTATTCCATTAATAACATCTTGTTGTCTTGATACCATAACCCTAGTAATAGTATCAATAGCATGAAATATAGTGCTTTTACCTGAAGCGTTTGCGCCATAAAATCCAGAGATAAGGGACACCCTCTCTTTCCCTTTATTCGCGTATCCAATTTTTTCTTTTTCACCCCCTTCGGTGAAAGATACTTCTATAGGATCTTTTATTCCATAGAAGTTACTAGCTTTAATTCTTGTGATTAACATAAATTTGTTTAAAATTACATTATTTTGTAATAATATACATATACTATTCTATATAGATTAAAAAGTCAAGTACTTTTGACATAAAACTGTCATTTTGATAAAAACCTAAGAATCGAGGCTGTTACAACCCCTTTTTGTCTCTCACCACATACATCGGCCTTCCAGATACTTCTGTATTAATAGATGCTATGTAGAGTGCCATTAAACCCAAACATGATAATATAATACCAATTAAAAATAGATTCATTACCACCAACATAGAGAGCCAAGTGAAACCCATCGGATCGTTCAAAATAACCTTTTCTATAAAAATGAAAAGACCCAGTAAACCCGATAGTGATGTAATAAAAATACCTAGATAGCCAGCTATTTTCAAAGGAAAGAGACTTAATGACACAAAACTAGAAAGAGCTAGCTTAATGAGTTTCAGCGTACTGTATGATGCTTCGCCGTGAGCTCGTCCATTCGCTTCAAACTCTATAAAGCTTCTTCTGAAGCCTAGCCATGCGATGAGACCACGTGTAATTCTAGTCCTCTCTGTACATTGGTTAAAAGCATCGATTACTTTTCTATCGACCAAACGAAAGTCAGTAGAGTTTGGAGCTATATTTATATCAGAAATTCTAGACATTATCATATAGAATATTTTTGACCCAAATATTTTTATAAACGTATCGCTTTTGCAAGATTTTCTAATTCCAACCACTACTTCGAAACCTTTCTCCCAATCAGTAATAAATTTAGGAATTATTTCTACAGGATGCTGTAAATCAGCATCTATCATAATGGCACAATCGCCTTTAGAATGATGGAGACCAGCAGTAGTAGCCATTTCTTTACCGAAATTTCTAGAAAATTCTATATATTTTATTCTATCATCTGTCTTTGCAAGATCCTCTATAATCCTCCCTGAATTGTCATTTGAACCGTCATTTACAAAAATAATTTCATAATCGTATGACAAATTTAAAAAAAGTTTCGTGATTTCTGAACTTATAAGCGCAATATTTTTCTCTTCATTATGAACGGGTATTATGATGGAAATAGTCTTTTGCATATGCGGTAGTTAATGAAATTATAATAATGATAAGAGATAGTATTAAGTTATTTAAGATGGTATTAATGTCAGCGTGACCTTGAAGTAGAATAAACCACAAAAATGATGCTCCTGCAAGAGAAACGACAATAAGGAAAAATCTACGTAATGCTAGGAAATAAAAGATAAAGATGTTCACAATAGCTGTAAGTAACATCATAAGTCCTGCTTTTGGCAAAAAATGTGCAAAAGAAGCATATTTACTACCTATCATTAACGACACTATCATATCATTGAATACAGAGAACATAAAGATACCTACTCCACCCACAATAAATGTGATAAGTAAGGATTTTTTAAAAGCAGAAAGATTTTCTTTAAAGGTTTGTTTAATCTTCAAAGAAGAGAACAGGACTGTGGCGACAGGACCTACGGCAAAAAATAATATTTTAGCAATAGCAGAAATACCGCTATATAAGCCTGCTTCCACAGAATTAAAATAATGCTTAACGATTAGAATATCTGAGGTATAAAAAAGAGTCACGAGGCCTGTAGCAAAAAATACTAATACTCCGTATTTTAATTCTTTAATCACACTCCCCTTTTCTAATGTGTGCATATTGGTATTTAAACCTAAACGAAGTGAATTTTTTGTTTGATAAAAAAGATAAATAAGTACAAAAATATTTGAAATAATAATACCAAGAGTAGCACCGAAAACTCTAAGTCCTAACAAAATAAATACAATAGCAAAAACTAAACGCCCAAGTGAAGATATAATACCAGCGAGTGAAAGCTCCTTAAATCGTCCACTCCCTTGAAGATATGCATTCCGAAATACGGCGAAGGCACTCGTAGGTAAAAGGATAACTAAACCAATCAAAGGATATATTGATGAAAAATTAAAGAAAAGTTTTAACTTTGTAATAGATAATAAAAGGAAAACAAAAACAATCCCAATAATCCAAAAAGTGATTTTTTGTAATTCTGCAATGATAGCATCTCTTTCTAAAGGATTTTCCGTGTTAGCAGTGATGTTCACGGCAATTACTGAAAATGCCCCCAATATTAGTGAGAACTGTGTGATGAGAGATATGAGAGCTTGTAAATCCCCAAAATCAGAAGGTGAAAGGAGTCGCCCCAATACAGGATAAAATACATAGTTCAAAACTGCCACTATCATTGAGCCCGTGAAGTAAACGGCATAACTTCTAAAAAAGACGTCTTTATTAAGTGTTCTAATTCTATTAATCAAGTGACTAAATTATAACAAATTATTCTCTGTACGCCACTCATCTATTAGTTTGTGATTGCCAGAAAGGAGGACCTTTGGGACGCGAAGTTTTTTGCCTTTATATTCTATGACTTCGGGACGAGTATATACATCTGAGCTGGCAATACGGGTATCTTCGAGTGATGAATGATCGCCGAGTACACCTTTAATTCTGCGAGATATTGAATCTATTAAGATCATGGCTGGAATTTCCCCACCAGTTAGAACGTAATCTCCGATGGATACATCTTCCATTTTAAAAACTTTTTTTATACGTGCGTCTATGCCTTCATATCTGCCACAGACCATGATTATATCGGTAAACTTTTTTGAGGTTGCCTCAGCGTATTCATTTGTAAATTTTTTGCCAGACGGAGAGAAAAATATTATCTTTATTTTCGGATTTTTTATTATTTTTAATTTTGTTTTTTTTAAAATTTTTCCTCTTACAGATTTCCCTTTTTGTATTTTCACTGATTTTGCCTTTTTTACCGCTTTTTCAATAGCACGAATGACCGGCAAGGCTTCTATTACCATTCCAGGACCTCCGCCATAAGGCTTATCATCCACACGTCTCTCAGAATATGTCTGCACTGTTTTCCTACCAGCCATAGCGAAATCACGAGGATTGTAGAAATTAACATTTATAAGCTTATCTTCTTTAGCACGCTTAAGGATAGACTCGGAAAGATATGAGTCAAAGGATTGCGGAAATAATGAAATGATGTGGTAATTCATAAAAATACATTAGCACAAATAGTGCCCTTTATCTATATAGTTCGTCATGACCACCTACATATAGTAGATTAACGGTATTTTTACTTTCATATTCGAAAACTATACGAATTTGATAGTTAACAGTAAAAGAAAATGTATTACTTAAATTTCCTTTAAGTTTGTGAACTTTCAGAAGTTTATGGTTTTTAGAATTTTTAAATAATTCTATTTTTTCTTTAATTTCGTCTTTAAGCAAAACGGGTAGTCCTTTATACATACGGACGAAAGTTGGTGCGTAAATGATATTTATCATGAAAATATTTATTTAAAAAATTCTATTCAAAACCTTTCGCTAATTTATCAAGATCACCCTTAAGAGCTTTTCCGTCTCTTATTTCTTGTTTTGCTTTAAGAATGGTATTTATAAATTCATCTTCCTTGAATTTAATAATCGCACGACGAATCAGCTCAGCTTTGCTAGATGCATTACCGAGACGAACTTGTTCGTCTATATAGCTGTTTAATTCACTATTTAATGGGATAGATATTGTGGTCATATATTTATACTATATTATAGTACTATTATATAGTACTAAGAATAATTGTCAAACGAAAAGAAAAAACGTCCCCTTGCACTTTTAGCGAGGAGACGTCTTTTCTTTTTGTCTGTCTTTTTTTACTATATTTTTAAATCTTTAGGTCTGCCATTGCTTCGTCCACTGTCTTTACTGCCTTTTCTTCACGAGCTGGAGCTCCAGCTGGTTCGTTGATCTTTAGATTAACGCGTGCGTTATTCTTCATACCTACGACTCTTAGAAGAGTTCTGATAGCCTTTGCAGTATTACCTGAACGACCTATCACCTTACCCATGTCTACTGCTCCAACCTCTAGGGTTAGAAGTACACCCATTTCATCTACTGTTCTGTCTATCTTAACTTCGTTTGGACTGTCAACAAGAGACTTGATAACGAAATCCAAAAATTGTGCGTCTTTTTCTTGCATATCTTTTAAATTATCTGATTTATAATTACACCCTATACTATTGTATTAGTAATACAATACCGAGTCAAATATTTATGAGGATTACTTTATGCCACCGATGGAGCTTCTGTAACTTCTGGCGCTTTAACTTCTGCTGGTGTTACCTTAGCTTCAGCTTTTACCTCCGCTGACGCCTCCTTCTTAATAGGCTTCTTTAGTGGAAGTTTGTTTACTTTCTTCTCACTTAGAACTTTCTTATGAACTAGATAATTATGTAATGTATCTGAAAGCTTTGCTCCCTTACTCATCCAATATTTAATTCTGTCTACGTCTAACTGCTTTATATCATTATCCTTGCGGGTATCATATGATCCCACGATTTCTAGAAATTTACCGCTTTTAGGTCCATTCTTAGAATCAGTAATAACGACACGAAAAACTGGTTCGTGTACGCGTCCTACTCTTTGTAATCTAATCATTAACATAGTCGATATACTATCAGATATAATTTAAAAAGCAAATTTAATTCGTGTAATACCAAATTTAATTCGGTTATTTAAGCTCTACAACGTAATACTTTCCTTCTAGATTCTTCTTAAAGTACTTTTGATTCTGTAGATTTACCATAATGGTATTATCTTTAACGTATCTTTCCTTTAATACTTTAGTTATGATCTCTTCTTTAGTTAGTGGACCATTCTTCTCAAGAATACTTTTTATAACATCTCTAACAACTCCGGCCATATATCCCCATTCAGATAATGCATAAAGTCCACGACCTACTAATACAAATCTGTCATCTTTAATTAATTCATTATGAGTGGTAGCTACGTGTGCCTTCTTCTTAAAAATCTTCTCAATCTGTTTTGCTACTTCTCTAAAGTGTATTGGTGATCCATGCTTTCTAATAACTAAGAAAGCGTAATCTCTCATACCTTTAGTCTTAATATTTGAAGAACTTGCCATTCCCCATTCACCTATAGCGTTCTTTCCAATCCCTTTAGAAATAGATAACCATCTTCTTAGGATTTCTTCATTTTTATACTTCTCTGAAACATCCTGAAGATGTTCTAAAAATTTATTAATCATTTCACCTTCGGTGATAAGATCGTTATCTTTAAGATTATTAAATAGCTTTTTTAGAGATTCTTCTACCTTTCCTGAAAGTTCTTCACTAACATGCCAACGATGCTTAAAGTACTCGTCTTCTTTTCTCTTATTGAATGAATCACCAAGAACTAGTAAAAAGTTTATATGATTCTGAATACCGATATCTTTAGAAAAATGAGCCATTAAGTCATCTTCTACGACTATACCACCTAGAGAGTGGAGTATCTCTGTGATTTCATCAAAGGTAACCTTTTCTTCTTTGTACGCATCTGACTTTCTGATTAAGCCTAGAGCGTAGTTCTCTATCTGTCTGACACGTTCACGAGTGATACCATACATCTGACCAATGGCTTCTAGAGTCATTCTTTCAGTTTTCTTTCCTAAACCATATCTGCATATGATGACGTCTTTAGCTCTCTCTGGAAGAGCTGACAATAGGTGTTTAGTAGCCTGTTTTGGTTTGAATTTATATGTTGCCATGAATAAATTTTATTTTTATACTCCTAATCTATCACTTCTTTGATAATACGTCAAATGCCTATACACTTTCACAGATTTTTTACTACTTTTAGTAAAAATTAGTCTGTAACGATACTTAGTAATTTGCCAGGTATAAAAATTTGTTTAATAATTTTCTTACCAGAAATCCACTTTTTTACGATTTCATTTTCCATTATTAATGTTTCGATTTTTTCTTTAGAAAGTGCGCTATCTACTTCCAAAGACCAGCGTACTTTACCATTTATTTGCACTATTATTTTTACATTCTTCTCTATTAATTTAGATTCGTCACAAACAGGCCAAGACTCTAAATGTATAGAATTTTTATTCCCCAAATTCATCCAAAGCTCTTCTGACATATGCGGAGCAAAAGGTGCTAAGAGTTTTAAAAATACAGAAAATTCAAGAGAAGAAATCTGACCACTTTTTTCTAACGATTTTTCTATTTCATTAAGAGCGATCATGAGAGTGCTAACGGCTGTGTTGTATTTCATATCAGAAATATCTTCTCCGACTTTCTTAATAGCTTTATGTATATAAGGTGGCAAATCTTTTTCTTTTTCAAAATTTTTCTTATCGAATTCATTTTTGATATTATTTTTTTTACTATTTACCTTTTCTACTTTTTCACTAGCGCGCCAAACTCTCTCTAAAAATCTTCTCGTACCTACCATACTACTAGTATTCCATGCTATAGACTGATCAAATGGACCCATAAACATCTCGTATAGACGCATAGTATCGGCGCCATAGGTCTTTACTATGTCGTCTGGATTCACTACATTACTCCAGCGTTTAGACATTTTCCTGCCATCCTCGGCCATTATGAGACCTACGTGCTGAAGTTTACGGAATGGCTCAGGAGTACTTACAAATCCATTGTCATAAAGGAAGCGATGCCAGAAACGAGCATATATTAAGTGACGAGTAGCATGCTCTGCTCCACCAACATATAAATCTACTGGAGACCAGAACTTCTCTATCTTAGGGTCGACAAATACTTTAGAATTTTTAGGATCCATATAGCGAAGATAGTACCAGCTCGAACCTGCCCATTGAGGCATAGTGTTCGTCTCTCTCTTTGCTTTACCTTTACACTCGGGACATTTTACATTTACCCATTTAGCAATTCCCGCTAAAGGCGACTCGCCCGTCCCTGTGGGTTCATAGAATTTAACTTTTGGAAGTTTAACTGGTAAATCTTTATCAGGCACAGCTGTCACTCCACATTTTTCACAATGTATAAGAGGAATTGGCTCACCCCAATATCTTTGGCGGGAGAAAACCCATTCGCGGAGTTTGTATTTGTTCACCCATTCACCGCCGATGGACTTTGTTATTTCTTTCATTACTTCATTTGAATTTCTGCCATTGAAATTTCCAGAATTTATTAAATTACCACTACCGACATAAGAATAATTATCAGTATTTAAATGTTCCCAGAAAAATTCAGAATATCTACTATCTCCCATAGGACTTCCTTTCTTTAAAAAAGGTAATACTTCTTCTTTATTTTTCCAAAGCACACTATGTTTTTTAATTTCTTCTTCAGATACAGGAAGACGGTCGTCGTTTACTAATTCTAAATATACACAATGTGTTTCGATAAACTGATTTTTCTCTTTATGAGGGGCGTAGAAATGATTAATTGTTACACCACCTATTCTCTTAATAATTTTTACATTTTTATATCCTGTCTCTTCGATTATTTCTCTTTTTATACCCTCATCGATACTTTCATTTTCTTCAACACCACCTGTAATAAATCCTGTCCAGCCATTCTTCCAATCAAGCATAATATATTTATCTTCAGACCAGTGTTTTAAGATTCCCACCGCAACACGTCTATTTACTGTTTCAAGACCTTCTCTTGGTCTACTATTTTCTGTATTATCAAAAAAATATGGAGCAATGACATCTTTGACCGGTAAATTATATTTCTTTGCAAACTGCCAATCACGCTCGTCGTGAGCAGGAACAGCCATTACAGCACCAGTTCCGTATTCAGCTAATACATAATCTGCCACATAGACCGGAATCTCTTCATTATTCGCTGGATTAATTGCTTTAATACCTTTAATTTCTACTCCGGTTTTTTCTTTCTTTGCATCTGTTCTGTCTATCTCTGTTTTTTTCTTAGCTTCACTTATATATTTTTCTATTTCTGATTTATTTAATGCTGAATTTATAAATTCTGAAACTAAAGGACTTTCTGGAGCTAATACCACATAAGTAACTCCAAATATTGTATCTGGTCTAGTAGTAAAAACTTTTATATTTTTTCCATTTGGAATCTTGTCTGAAATTTTATCTGCAATTTTTACTTTAAAATCTATTTCGGCTCCTTCACTTTTTCCTATCCAGTTTCTCTGAAGCTCTTTAATAGAATCTGGCCAATCTAGAAGAGGCTTGCCGTTCGCATCTTTTTCATCTATACCTGCTAATAACTTTTCTGCGTAATCAGTAATTTTTAGCACCCATTGACGCATAGGCTTTTTCTCCACGACAGTTCCACAACGTTCACATTTTCCATCTTCTACGTCTTCATTTGCCAAACCAGTCTTACAAGAAGGACACCAGTTAATCGGTTCATAAGATTCGTATGCGAGACCTTTTTTAAAAAGTTGTAGGAAAATCCACTGAGTCCATTTATAATATTTAGGATCCGTAGTATTTACTTCACGTGACCAGTCATAATCAAAACCTAGAATTTCTAACTGTTCTTTATATCTCTTAACATTCTTCGCGGTCATATCGGCCGGATTCATCTTCATCTTTATAGCGTAATTCTCCGCTGGTAAGCCGAAAGCGTCAAAGCCCATAGGATGAAGCACGTTGTATCCCTGCATACGTTTAAAGCGAGAATAGATATCAGTAGCTATATATCCTTTAGGATGTCCTACATGTAGACCTTCGCCTGAAGGATATGGAAACATGTCTAATATATAGAATTTTTTTGCTTCAGATTCGCTGGTAAAGTCGTCTGTTTTTTTGTTTTTATTTTTTTCTTCTTTTGTTTTGTAGAGTTTGAGCGCTGACCATTTCTTTTGCCATTTCTTCTCGATCTTTAAATGATCATACTCGTTTATCTTTTGCGCTTTTATATCTTTTTTCATAACCCCCATATTATCACTTTTCGTGGTTTAATTCAAAAAAAAATATCTCTTCCCATTTAGTTGTTCGTACAACTTCCTTCCAATCGAGCCATTATCTAGTCTTCTTTGTGATAGTGGTATAAAAACTACAGGTCCTCAGGTAAAATAGATTGTAGGTTTGCATGGTCGATGGTCAGCTAATGACCGCAAACATATTATTAATTAATTTTAAGGACATGGAAAAAATATACATAGGTATGGATTTGCACAAATCTACATCAAGCTTCTGTGTCATGGATAAAGAAGGAAGTATTCTAAGAGAACAAAGAATACCTACAACAGTCACAGAAGTAACAAAGTTCATTAAATCATTTGGAAATGGATTAAATATATCTCTTGCATTAGAACCAGTCAGTCAATGGTATGTTTTTGCTGATCTCCTAGAAGAACTAGGAGTAGATGTACATCTAGCACATCCAAGAAAGCTTAAAGCTATAGCTACATCTTTTTCGAAGACAGATAAACTAGATTCTCGAATTATTGCTGATCATTTAAGAACAAATCATTTACCAGAAGCATATCATTCACCCAAAGAAGTAAGATGTTGGAAAGAGATAGTAAGAAGTAGGAGTGCTTTAGTTAAATTACGTACAGAAACTAAGAATAGAGTACACGCTGTTCTCTTTAAGAATGGTTTAACCTCTCCAATTACCAGTCTTTTCACTAAGAGAGGCTTTGCATGGCTTAAATCTCTAGAAATCGAAGAACATTTTCGATTATCTATACAGAAATATATATCAGTAATCAATCATTTAAGTTTAGAGATTAAGGAAATGGAGAAGACTATTCAGGCAAAGGTAATGGAAACTAAAGAAATGAAAATTCTTAAATCTATTCCCGGTATTGGCAACATCCTTTCTGCTACTATTATGGCTGAAATTGGAGAAATTAAAAGATTTAAAGATCCCAAACAACTTCAATCTTATGCTGGAATAGTACCATGGGTGCACAATTCTGGAGAAAGTAAATGGAATGGTAGGATTACAAAGATTGGTTCTTCATGGCTTCGTTTTGCAGTCATAGAAGCCGTAGTCGGTATGGCAAGGACAAGAACAAGTTCCGATCTCAAAGATTACTTTCTAAGAATTAAGAAAGCAAAGAATTATCAAACAGCTACAGTAGCCACTGCGAGAAAATTACTCGCCATCATTTGGTCCGTGCTTAAAAATGAACGCATGTTCGAAGCACGGTATCTAGCGATCTAGCTAAAATTATTCATCCCTTCTTTAAACGAAGAAGAGAGATGCTTGTGATACATCTAGACACTGGAAATCCAACAAACACTCTGTGTTAAAGCATTGCTTTAAACACCTATTGATACATGGTTACAGTATCTTATATATGGCGAATTCTTGCAGTGACTACTGCAGTTGTTTTACCACTACCTGATTAAATATTATCATATTAGCGTTATCCACAAAAGGCAGAATACTAGGACTTGCAAAGTTTTATTGATATA
>JAUSHF010000027.1 GCA_030648705.1 bacterium | reverse complement strand
AGAAGCATTTCGTATATTATAGTCGGTTCGATAATGACTCTGACTATAGATTGGAAAATCTATCTAATAGTCATATGTTTCTCTATTCCACAATTCATTTATGAGATTAAATATGGGGTAGTCATCTGGGGTATTTGGATGGAGAATAGCCGAGAGAGTAGAATGATGTATTTCCTAGAATATTTTTTCAAAGACAAAACGGGTATCATAGAAAATAAGCTTTATGGAAATTCAAATATTTTTTTATCAAGAATAAAAAGCATTCTAGACGCATTTAATATAAAAACCATTAGGGCAGAGAAGAAGAAAATGATAATGAAAATCTGTACTGAAATCTTCGCTGCTATCGGTATCGTCTGGGGCTTATGGCTCATAATAATCGGAGTAATGAACGGCACTACGAATGTAGGAACGATGATTTTCTTAATTGCTACATTCACAGGTCTTGGTAGCTCTATTTCTATATTACTTGGCGGTTTCGCTAAAATGCTCGAGAGAAATCTATACGTAACTGATATTATAAAAGTATTAGACACTAAGCCGATTATAAAATTACCAGAGAATCCTGTACAAATAGACTACAGTGAGCCACCAACTATTGAATTTAAGAATGTATCCTTTAGATATCCCAAAAATGGCGAAAAGGAAGAAAATAGTAAAAACGGACCAAACAGCGAAAACAGCGAATTCGTTCTAAAGGACATATCATTTACGGTTAAGCCGGGGGAGAAAATAGGCCTTGTAGGATTAAATGGTTCGGGGAAAACTACGCTCGTTAGACTATTTCTCAGAATTCACGATGTTAGCAAGGGAGAAATACTTATCAACGGCGTAAATATCAAAGACATTTCATTAGATAAATGGTGGAGGAATCTATCCGTAATGTTCCAAGATTTTATGCTTTATAAATTTCTGGCAAAGGAAGCCATAGCAGTAGGTGATTCTGAAATTCCTCTAGATATGGAAAAAGTAAAAAATGCCGCACGTATTAGTACAGCTGGAGACTTCATAGAAGGTTGGAATAATAAATACGATGAACAAATCGGAGTAGAATTCGGCGGAGAAGAACCTTCGAGAGGGGAGAGACAAAAGCTTGCCATAGCTAAATCAGTTTATCGTCGCTCGAAAGTGCTGATACTAGACGAACCTACAGCATCGGTCGATGCACCATCTGCTTCCAGAATATTTGAGAATTTAGATAATCTACCAGAGAATCAAACCGCCGTCCTAATTTCTCATAATTTCTCTACCATTAGAAATGCAGACAAGATTATTCTCTTATCAGACGGTCGGATAGTAGAAATGGGAACACATAATGAATTAATGAATCTAAATGGCAAATACGCTGAGTCATTCCGTAAGCAAAAAGAGGGTTTTGAATAAAAGACAAAAAAAATTTGCATTATTTTTACATATAGGTTAGTATGTAATACGTTCTCGTTAAATATTAATTTCTTAATATGTGAGAGAAGCTCTATGGAGAGCTTGTTTATTTATACACTAAAAAAATGTCACGATCACTAAACAAAGGTCCTTGGGTTGAAGAAAGACTCTTGGCAAAGATAGCAAATAAGAAGCCTACAGAAACAGGCGTCATTAAGACATGGTACAGAAGAAGTATGATCTCACCAGAGATGGTAGGGTTTACTTTTGGTGTATACAACGGTCGTCAGCACTTAGATGTGTACGTTACCGAAGATATGGTAGGTCACAGATTAGGTGAATTTTCTCCTACAAAGAAATTCGTCAGACACGGAGGTAAGATGCAGAAGGAGCTTGAAATAAAGGCAAAAGAAGCCGAAATTAACGCTGCAAAGGCAGCAAAGGGTCCTACGGAAACCCCAGCAGCTAAAAAATAATATTTATGATAAACGCATCTCTTAACAACCATAGACAGTCTCCTAGAAAAGTTCGCCTAGTAGTGAACTTAGTAAAGGGTCAAAGTGTAGAAAGAGCACTTTTCACCTTGGAGAATACAGCTAAGAAGGCTTCTAAAGAGCTAATCGAGCTTATTAAATCAGCATCCGCTAATGCTAAGAATAACTTTAATCTAGATCCTAAAGACCTTTTTATAAAAGAATTCAGAGTAGACGGAGGGGTTACTTTAAAAAGAAGTATGCCTAGAGCTCGTGGTTCAGCATCCAGAATAAATAAGAGAACCAGTAACGTATTAATAGTGCTAGCTCCTAAGGAAAAAGAAGTAGCTAAAGTATCTAAATCTAAGAAAAATAAATAATATGTCACATTCAGTAC
Source organism: bacterium (assembly GCA_030648705.1). Taxonomy (GTDB): domain Bacteria; phylum Patescibacteriota; class Minisyncoccia; order Phycocordibacterales; family PALSA-1337; genus JAPLZH01. The sequence continues at coordinate 5,820 of JAUSHF010000027.1, read as the reverse complement.
ACCCATATTCACATAGACTTGGAATTATTCGCGACTGGCGAAGCAGATGGTTTGGCGTTAACAAACAGTATCGTGATTATTTAAAGGGAGATATAGCTATTAGAGAATTTCTAGCTAAAGAACTTCGCCCATTCCTATTAGCAGGTCTAGAAATAGAGCGCACTCCTAAGATTCTAAGAGTAATAGTGAAGACTGCTCGTCCTGGACTTATTATCGGTAGAAGTGGTGAAGGAGTCATTAAACTTCGCGCTAAGATCATAAAGCTTTTAGATAAAAAGTCATTAAGAATCGAAGGACAGGATCTTAAATTAGACATTGAAGAAGTTAAAAATCCTGAGACAAATGCTACTGTAGTATCTCTACTTATAGCTGAAGGTCTAGAGAAGCGTTTACCTTTTAGAAGAGTTATGAAGCAGACTATTGAGAAGGTGATGGCTAATCGTGATGTTCAGGGAGTGAAGATTCGTCTAGGAGGTAGACTTGGCGGTACTGATATTGCTCGTTCAGAAGACTTAAAGAAGGGTAGAATTCCACTTCAGACTTTCCGTGCTGACATTGACTTTGCTCGTGAACGCGCTCATATGACATACGGAGATTTAGGTATTAAAGTATGGATTTATAAGGGTGATGTGTTCAAGAAAGATATTAAGAAGGCTAATTAATTTATTATTATGTTATTCCCTAAAAAAGTAAAATTCAGAAAGTGGCATACAAAGCGAATAAACGCTAAGAAGCAGGCTAAGACCGTAGAAACCAGAGGTATCTCTGTAGCCTTCGGTTCATTTGGCCTAAAGGCTATCACTTATGGAAGAATAACCTCTAATGAGATAGAAGCTGCTAGAAAAGTTATTTCCCGTTATGTTTCAAAGACAGGTAAAGTTTGGGTAAGAGTGTTCCCTGATAGACCTTTCACACAGAAGCCAGCCGAAGTGAAAATGGGTAAGGGAAAGGGAGATCCAGTAGGCTTCGTTTGCGAAGTGAAGCCAGGAAAGGTTATGTTCGAAGTAGATGGAGTGGAGCCAGATGTGGCTAATGATGCTTTGTCAAAAGCGGGTGCAAAGATATCACTCAGAACTAAAGTAGTAAGCAGAGTTTAAAGTAAATAAGTAAATAAGAATTTTTTATAAAATGAACAAGACAACCGAACAAAAAGTAATAAAGCCAAATAAACACACTTTAGAAGGAGTGGTGACTTCTGATAAGATGAAGGATACTTGTGTAGTCTCTATAGAGAGATTCGTGAAGCATCCTAAATATCATAAATTCATGAACATTAAGAAGAAGTATAAAGTTCATGATGTCGGAAACACAAAGAAAATAGGCGACAAAGTTACTATAGTAGAATGTGCTCCTATTTCACGCCATAAACACTTTAAGATAGCTTAAATTATATGATACAACCACGTACAATAGTCAAAATAGTAGATAACTCCGGCGGAAAGATCGGCAGAATCTTCAAAGTTCTAGGAAGTTCTAAGAAGAGATATGCTGAGCTTGGTGAACTTGTAGTTTTGTCTGTACAAAAGGCAGAACCTAGAAAGGCTATAAAGAAGAAAGATGTTCTCTTAGCTGTAGTCGTTCGTCAGGTAAAGGCTTATCGCAGAAAGGATGGATCTTATATCCGCTTCGATGAGAATGCAGTAGTTATCCTAGACAAGGGTAAGAAAGAGCCAGTAGCAGGTAGAGTCTTCGGTCCTATTCCTCGTGAAATACAGGAAAAAGGTTTCCAGACTATCGTATCTAAGGCTCCTGAAATCGTTTAACATTCGTTTAGTATTATTGGGCCACTTTAATTAAAATATTATGCACGTAAAGAAAGATCAAGAAGTAAAAGTTTTAACCGGAAAGGATAAGGGTAAAACTGGAAAAATAATCAAAGCTTTCCCAAAGGAAGGTAAGATTTTAGTTGAAGGGGTAAATATTGTTAAGAAGCATCAGCGTGCTACTAAGAAGGGTAGTAAGGGGCAGACTATCGAAAAAGCGATGCCGATAAATGCTTCAAATGTAGTATTAAAGAAATAGTCGATGCTCACTCCACAAAATATATGAAAACAACAAAACAAAAACAAGCAGAAGTTTACGAAGTTCTAAAGACAGAATTCAAACTTAAGAATCCTATGGAAGCACCTAAGATGGAAAAGGTGATAGTTTCTTCTGGATTCGGGTCTATTAAAGATAAGAAGAAAGTAGAATTAATTGCAGATCGTCTTGCTAGAATTACGGGTCAGAAGCCTGTTACTCGTAAGGCAAAGATTTCTATTTCATCATTTAAACTTCGTGAAGGTGAGCCAGTAGGTTATCAAATAACTCTACGTGGTAATAGAATGTTTGATTTCATAGACAGACTAGTAAACGTAGCATTTCCTCGTACTAAGGACTTCCGTGGTATTTCCAGAGACTCTATAGACGCTATGGGTAACTATACTCTAGGTATAAAGGAACATACAATATTCGCTGAGACAGTCGATGAAGATCTAAAGGATGTCTTCGGTATGTCTATCACTTTTGTTACTTCTTCTAAGAATAAAAAAATGACAGAAGCTCTAATGGAGCAGTTAGGTTTCCCATTTAAGAAAAAGGGGGTAGCTGACGATTCTGTTTCTAAAAAAGGAAAGAAGTAAAGCTGGATGATAAAAAAAGAAAAAGATTATTCTAAATACATAATCCAAAATGGACATTCTGTCTTAAGAGAGAATGTGTCTAAGATTTTGGTATCTGATATTAAGACTGCAAAGATAAAGAATCTCGTAGATAAAATGAAGAAAACTCTAGCATCTCAAGATGATGGAGTAGGATTAGCTGGCCCTCAAATAGGGGAATCTCTAGCGATTTTTATAATTTCTAAGAGAGCTTTTTTTGATAAAAATAATGCACCGAAGGATGATTTAGTTTTTATAAACCCAGAAATAATGAAGCTTTCTAAGGATAAAGCATGGGTAGAAGAAGGATGTCTATCTGTCAGACCTTTATTCGGTAAAGTTAAGAGATCAAAGAAGGCTACCATCCGCGCATATGATGAGAACGGTAAGAAATTCGAAATGGGCGCATCGGGATTAATCGCTCAGATTTTCCAGCACGAAACGGATCATTTAAATGGAGTGCTTTTCATAGACAAAGCAGAAGATGTGGTAGAAATGCCGGTTCCGCCAAAAAATAATTAAATCCACTTAACATTAAGTCAAAAGGGGATTATAATATTCATATGTTATTTTCATATGAATATGCTTATTTAGTAGGATGTCTCATCCTCTTTGTTTCGTGGCTCTTTATTTATATAAAAAGAAAAGATTTAAGATCTGAAATACTATGGGCGAGTACATTAGGATTACCTTTCGGCCTTGTGGATTATTTTCTAGTGCCTTATTACTGGTATCCAGAATCTTTATTTGGGTTGATTAGAAATTATGGAGTAGGTATAGAAAGCTTTTTGTTTTTCTTTTTAATGGCAGGTATCGCGTCGGTGATATATGAATTCGTAGAGCATAAAGGTACGAAGAAGAATAAAGAGAAACATATTCATATACACGCTTTTCCTATAGTAATATCTTTAGCGGTTTTTGTATCACTTCTAATAATATTTCCTCATTTAGCAATATATTCATATATACTTTCTGCATCACTAGGATGTTTCCTCACAATATTAATTCGCCCAGATCTAGCTAAACAAGTGATCACTACAGGCTTCATTTTCGTACTATTCTATACAGTGGTTTTTCTATTCGTTATTTTAATATTCCCAGGCTGGGTAGAAAATTCATATAATATTAAGAGTCTTTGGGGAATATTCACTTTAGGCGGTGTTCCTTTAGAGGAAGTGTTAGCAAGCTTCTTTGCTGGTGCTTTCTGGTCCACTATTTATGAGTATACGAAAGGGTATTCTGAAAAGAAAGTTAAATAGCAAATTTATTTGACGCCAGAATGCTTTTCTGCTAGTATATCTGGTATACAAATAGGTTTGAAGGAAAGAGATTGGAAGTGGGAAACCACTAACCAATTCTTCTTTTGTTTAAAATCTAGTATAAAAATGTAAAAGTAATAAATTATTAATAGTTTAAAATATGGCAAAAACATCAGTTATCGCTAGATCACAGAAAAAGCCTAAATTCACTTCACGCGTAGTTAGACGCTGTTTTCGTTGTGGTCGTAAGCATGGATATATGAGGGATTTCGATATTTGCAGAATTTGTTTCCGCGAATATGCTAATGAAGGTGCTATACCAGGAATAAAAAAATCATCATGGTAACAGACAAAATTTCAGATCTAATAATTCGCATTAAGAATGCGAGCGAAGCAGGTAAGGACATAGTGTCCACATCTCATTCTAAGTATGCTGAGTCTATCGCTAGAGCTTTATTATCTGCTGGATATGTTAAGTCAGTAGAGGCAAAGGGAAAGGGGGTAGCAAAGACCTTAGAAATAGGTGTACTTTATAATGACAGCACACCAAAAGTAGCTAGAATACACGGTGTAGAGAGAATTTCACGTATTTCAAAGAGAATTTATCATCAGTCCAGAGATATTCGTTCATATAAAAATGGTTTTGGAAGTGTAATATATTCCACTCCTAAAGGTATTCTTACTGATTCTGAAGCAAAGAAACAGAATGTCGGTGGTGAAATATTATTCAGAATCTGGTAATAATTAAAATATAAATATATGTCTAGAATAGCAAAAAAACCAATTTTAATACCAGAGAAAACCACAGCTACTTTTGCAAATGGTATTTTAACCATTAAAGGTGCTCTTGGAGAACTAAAGAAGGCAATTAAGCCAGTGATAGATATAAAAATCGCAGATGGCTCTATTACTCTAATACCAGTAGATTCAAACATTGAAACCCTAGCTCTATGGGGAACATACGCTTCTCATACTAGAAATATGCTAGCTGGAGTTTCCAAACTCTATGAGAAGCGTCTAATAATAGAAGGTATTGGTTTCAAATGCGATATAAAGCCTAAAGAAATCATCCTTAACCTAGGTTTTTCACATCAGATAAGAAAAGATATTCCTGAAGGAATTAAGATCGTGGCTGACAAATCAGCGGTAATAATCAGTGGAATAAGCAAAGATGCTGTAGGCGCTTTTGCTTCTGTAATCCGTTCTCTAAAGAAGCCTGAACCTTATAAAGGAAAGGGTATACGTTATGATGGGGAAATTATTAGAAGAAAACAAGGCAAGAAAGCTGCATAATTTATAAACATTATATGTCAAGAATATTTATTCTCACACCTAAAGAGCGCAGACACAAGAGAATCAGAGCAAAAATCTCTGGTACTAAAGAAATGCCTAGACTTTGTGTTTTCAAATCTAATAAATTTATTTACGCTCAGATCATAGACGATGATGCAGGAAAGACATTAGCTTCTTTCACTTCAGCTGGAATGAAAGCAAAGAGTAAGCTAGAACAGGCAAAAGAAGTCGGAGTAGGTATAGCTAAAAAGGCTATAGAAACAGGTATCAAAACAGTAGTTTTTGATAGGAGTGGTTACCTATATGCTGGTAAGATAAAAGCATTAGCAGATTCCGCTCGTGAAGCTGGACTTAAGTTTTAATTATTATGACAACAAACACTGAAGAAAATAAAAATATAGTAGTTGCAAGTACAGAGCCTAAGAAGGAGACCACTAAAGGTGTCCTTAATCCTGCTCTTTCACTTTCTAATCCTTCCGCTCCTGGTTTTTCTAAGAATCCACGTGGTGGAGGTGGAGCTAGAAGAGGTGGTCCGGGAGGAGGCAGAAGAGGAGATCGCAGAGACTCTAATGTGAGAGTTAAGCCTGAATGTGATACTAAAGTAATATTAGTCCGCAGAGTAACTCGTG